>CADBRC010000051.1 GCA_902796985.1 uncultured Spirochaetaceae bacterium | reverse complement strand
TAAAGTGGGTCAACGACGTATACGTCGGCGGCCGGAAGGTCTGCGGCATACTGACCGAGGGCTGGGCTCCCGCCGTCCCGGAAGGATCGGCCCCGCGGGTACAGGCGGCTGTCGTCGGAATCGGCGTGAACATACGGGCGGGAAGTTTGCCCGAGGAGCTTTCTGCGAAAGCGGGCGGCATTGCAGATGAAGCAGTGCGCCAGGGCTGTCCGGAAAGCAGGGCTTCTGCCGTTAGCCGGACGCGCCTCCTTGCCTCATGCATGGCGCACATCCTCCGTGTCCTGTCAACGGGCGAGGACATCAGGGATGAGTACGCCTCCCGTTCTGTTCTGACAGGCAGGGAGGTTACCGTCATACCCCTTGTCGGTGAAGGGAAAAATAATTACCGGGCACAGGTACTGGGCATAGGGAACAACCTGGGCCTGCTTGTCCGCACGCAGGACGGGGAAGAGCGGGAACTGGTCAGCGGCGAGGTTTCGCTGGAACTCGGTTAAGGAAAAATGAGCCTGTTTCAAAAGCCGGTTACCCTTGAAACAGGCTGGGTGCAAGAGCCGGCATTACCTGAGCGTAAACCTTATTTCCTGCCTGTTTTCTCCAGATCCAGAATTGTCACGTAGTGCAGGATGTCGAAGCTTTCGGGAAGGGTCGCAAGATACGCAAGGTGCTCCTTCTCCCAGGCTGCGATTTCCTCTGCGGACAGGGATGACGCGCCGATTCCCCGGCATGACTTTATCCTGCCGTTCCAGGATTCCCGCGTAAAGCGCACCGGAATGTCGAATGCGACCCCGTGCGCCATCGTGAACCAGCCCTTCGCCCACTCAGGCTCGGTGACCGGGTTCCGCTGCCAGTTGCACCCGTTCCAGCTGGGATTATACTTCAGCACGAGCCGCTCGCTTTCTTTTGCAATCTCGCTTTCGTCCGGGAGCCATGCCATGAACAGGACCGCAAGATGTCCGCCGTCCTTGAGCCAGCCGCTGATTTTGGGGATGACCACGGACTTGTCAAAGTAGGCGAAGCACTGGCATGCCGTCACCACGTCGAACGATCCGGCGGGGAAGTCCAGGGCCTCGGTCGCGGAAATTTTGTACTCTATCTCCATGCCGGCCTGCCCGGAAAGCTCCCTTGCAAAACGGATCTGGTTCTCCGCAATGTCCGTACCCGTCCAGCTGGCCCCGAAGCGGTACATGTTCCGGGGAATGACGCCGGTTCCCGTGCCCAGGTCCAGCACCCGCTGTCCTTTCGTGCCGATGTTCAGCTCAAGCAGCTTCCTGTAGAATTCTTCGGGGTACACGTCCCGGTACTTTGCGTAGTCGGCGGAAGTTTTGCCGAAGTCAAAAGGCTTTCCGCCGTCAAAATCCTTGTTGCGTATTTCCATAACAGCCTTAGGATAGCACATGCGGTCTCTGTTTAGCAACCGCCCGCCGCTGCCTGCAGCCCGCCCTCTGTAGCCCGCCCTCTGTAGCCCGCCCCTATCCCCGCCGGTCCCCCTGTAGCCCGCCTGCCGTCCTTTGTAGCCCGGCCCCGCCCAAAAATATTGACAGTGTTATATATTATGGTATAGAATTCAATCAGTATGGCCCGGAGCCTGAGACTCATTTCCGTATTCCTCTTCCTGCTGGCAGCCTCGTGCCTGTCTGCCCGTATCACCCCCCTGTGGGCGGCCGGGGAGCGGAAGGGCGGCAGGCAGGTCAAGGATGTCCGTGTAGGTATGGTTACGGAGCCCGGATTCACCGAGCTTCTGCCGGACAAGCGCAGGGCCGGTTACGGCTACGAGTACCTTCAGGAAGTTGCCTTCCGCTCGGGCTGGAGCCTCCATTATGTCGATGCCCGCAGGTCTGTCCTGATTTCCCTGTTTGAGGCGGGCGAAATAGACGTGCTGATGGGCATGACCAAAACGGAAGAGCGGGAGCGGACGATGCTCTACTCTTCCTTCCCTCAGGGCAGCAGGAATTACTTCATCTACACGCATCCCTATGGGTCGGGCCGGATAAAGCGAAGTAATGCCAGGACCGTCAACGGGGCGCGGATAGGCGTGGAAAGCCAAAGCTATTCCCGGCAGATTCTTGAGGACTGGTCAAGGTTGACCGGCGTAACTCCGGTCATTGTGGAATGCGACGAAGATCAGATGTGGGAGGACCTTGTCGCCGGGCGGCTGGACGGGGTCGTTGACCATGACCTGCGCCTGAACAGCCAGGAGGTTCCCATGTTCCCGCTCGGGAGCAGGGACTTCTATTTTTCCGTCAGCAAGACGAGGCCCGATCTTCTTGAAGACATCAACCAGGCACAGGAAAAGCTGCTGGAAATGCAGCCTTTCTATGCCGAGAGCCTCAAGCAGCGCTTCTTCACGGCATCGGTCAACCGGCAGGGACTTTCGCCGGAAGAGCAGGCCTGGAGCAGGGCACGCGGACGGATCCGGATCGGCTACCTGGACAACTTTGCTCCAATCTCGGCGAATGTTCAGGGAAAGACCGAGGGAATGTATGTGCTCATCGAGAAGCTGCTGAAGGGCAACTTCGGCCTTGAGATAGAGAGCGTCCCTTTCGCCTCCGAGGTGCTGCTGCTTAATGCCCTCAAGGAACATCAGGTTGATGCCATCTTCCCCTATATCTTCAACTTTTCGATTGCCGAAAAGGACGATGTCATCCTTTCGTCCGCTGCGGTCAAGATTCCCGGCATGGTTATCCAGCGGGCGGATTTTACCGGTCCGGTACAGACAGCCGCCGTGCTGAGATCCGGCAGCCTGATGAAGCTCAGTTCCCTCATCGCGTACCCGGATATATCCTTTCTCGAGGTCGATACCCTGAAGGACTGCCTGAAAGCCGTCAACAAGGGGAAAGCAGACCTGTTCCAGATCAGCAATTACCGCCTGTCCTACATCGCCAAGAATTTCAATGACTTCCCCGAGCTGGAGATGAAGCCGAGTCCGCAGAACTTCGACCTGTGCTTCGCGGTCGGCCGTGACAAGCCCGAGCTGATGGAAATACTGAACAAGGCTGTCGCGACCATCAGCTCGGGCGAGAGCGATTCCTTCCTCTTTTCCGCAATGAGCTACGGCTACAGATTCTCCTTCGGAGACTTCGTGCAGGAGAACGCAATCCCGCTGTTGCTCGGAGTTACCTTCCTCGCCCTTCTGACAGCCTTTTTGCTCCGCCGCCGCCTGATGAAGGAGCTGGAGCGGAAGCGCGCCCTTGAGCGGATGTACGCCGAAAATGAAGCGACCAAAGAGGCTCTGAAGATTTCATCGGACGCGGCAAACCAGGCAAACAGGGCTAAGAGCGAGTTCCTGTCCAAGATGAGCCACGACATCCGCACGCCGCTGAACGCCATCATCGGTTTCTCAAACCTCCTGCTGTCGCGGGACAGCGGCAGGGAGGAGGTCAAGGACAAGGTTGGCAAAATCCTCCTTTCCGCCGACCACCTGCTGGGCCTTGTGAACGACGTGCTTGACGTGAGCAAGATAGAGTCCGGGGCCATGACGCTGAATCCGGTGGACTTCCGCCTTTCCGAAATGATTGCCTCCGTCGAACAGATAATCCGTCCTCTGGCGGAAGGCAAGGGGCAGGAGCTCGCGGTAGAGCTGGACGAGGACGGCGTGTTCTTCGCGGACAAGGGGCGCATCCGGCAGGTGCTGCTGAACCTCCTGTCGAATTCCGTCAAGTACACGGGGAACGGAGGCCGCATCCGCTTCCGCATAATCAACGAACCGTCTCCCGCCCAGCAGCGGCGGAACGTCACCTTCGTGGTCGCGGACAACGGGCGGGGCATGAGCGAGGAGTACATGAAGAACCTGTTCACCCCCTTCAGCAGGGAACAGCGGCCCGAGGAAAGCGCGGAAGTCGGTACGGGACTTGGCCTTCCGATCGTAAAGAACCTCGTGAACATGATGGGAGGCTCGGTCTGCGTGGAAAGCAGGATACGGCAGGGCACGACCTTTACGGTCCGCCTGCCCCTGCAGGTGAGCATGTCCGGCGACGGGGAAGACGGCGGCAAAGCGGCCGGAAAGGCTGGTGCGGGCGGCGGGAAATCCGGAAAATACCTTTCCGGCGACCAGAAGCCCCTGACGGGTCTGCGCATCCTCGCTGCCGAGGACAACGAACTGAATACGGAAATCCTGAAAGCCTACCTGACCATCAACGGGGCGGATCTGATTGTCGCGGGGAACGGCAAGGAGATGCTGGACTTATTCACAGACTCGGACGCAGGAAGCTTCGACGTGATTCTTACGGACATCCAGATGCCGGTGATGAACGGACTGGAGGCAACCCGCGCACTCAGGGCCCTTGACCGTCCCGACGCAAAAACCATTCCCGTCATCGCGATGAGCGCGAATGCATTCAGTGACGATGTGAATGCCTCGCTTGAAGCGGGCATGAACGCCCACGTCGCAAAACCGATCGAAATCTCCGAGCTGCTGCGCGCGCTGGAAGAAACGAAGGGGCAGGGGAAACAGACGGGTTAGTCCGATGCAGTCAGCCCTCGGGCGGCGGGAACGCAAGCCCCTATCGGCCCGCTCGCAAGCCAGCCGGCAACCTGTTACCAATCTCCCGCAGCGGAATTTATCGTAGTATGAAGCATGCCATAAAGATAAAAGCCCTGCTGAGTGCAGCAGTCATAACCCTCCTGTCCCTCGCCGTGCTGTGCGCAGATGCCCCCGAACCGGCCCCCGGCGATGTCCTTAAACTGTCGGACACATATTTCCGAAGCACCACGCCGGATTTTGCCTCGGAACTGGACCGGCAGGCGTGGAAGACGCTTGAGGGCGTGTATATCAAGGACGGACCTCCCGCCTCACTCGGAACGCTGAAACTGAGCAACACCATCTGGGGGCAGGATTACGTGGACTTTGGACCCGAAACGCTTTCAGTCTCCTACCGGGACGGCGAATGGTATTTCAAGGGTGCCGGTGTCACCGAAGTAATGTGTATCACTGCCATTTCCAAAGACGGAAAAAGCTTTTATACGGAAAATGACTGGTATCCCCTGACCTTCAGTGTAGACGGCGAATATCTGTTCATAGAGGGATACGATATGCGCTTCTACAAGGCGACCGGCCCCGACTGCTACATGCGCTTCCTGAAAAAGTACGCGGCGGAACACGGTCTGTAGGGCACCGCTATGAGCCAGAAATTTTTCGCAGTCATATCGCGCATGAAGTACATCAACCGATGGGCCTTGATGCGCAACACGATAAACGAGAACATCAGCGAGCACTCGCTGGAAACCGCCTTCATCGCACACGCCCTCGCCCTCATCCGCAACCGCCGCTTTGCTGGCAAAGTGAACGCAGAGCGGGCCGCCCTGCTTGCGATGTACCACGACGCAACCGAGATAATCACGGGCGACCTTCCCACCCCGGTCAAATACTACAATAAAGAGATGCGCGACATATACGGGCAGATAGAGCATACGGCTACCGCGCAGCTTTTAGGTTACCTGCCGGACGACCTGCGGCAGGACTATGAAAGCTTGCTCGGCTACAGCGGGTCAAGCGAGGAGGACTCGGCCCTCTGGCCCCTCGTGAAGGCGGCGGACAAAATTTCCGCCCTCATCAAGTGCCTGGAAGAACGGCGGATGGGCAACGACGACTTCCAGAGCGCGGAAAAGGCGACGCTCGCGGCAATCCACGCCCTGGCCCTGCCCGAGGCGGAAGTCTTTCTGGAGGAGTTCATTCCTGCTTACTCCCTCACGCTCGACGAACAGGCCGCGGTGTAATCCCTGCTCTCGTGAACAAGCTGAAAATGCTCTCATGAACAAGTTGGTTTACAAGTCCTGACAACCCGAAAATGAACCTGTGAACAACTGGTATTCAACTGTAAACAAGCCGGAATTCTTCACTGATCTGGATTGTCCGCAACCGTGTACCAGCTTGTCACGGAAAGAAAACTAACTTATACGCAAAAGAAAACAAACTGGAGCTGATCAGTACGGCGTCTTGGGGAATCCCCTGCAAAAGGGTGAAAACTTTTGCCCTTTTGGGCTGTACTTTTTAACAAGAGGTTGCTTATGCAGGTTTCACGGAAGCAGTATCTGGACACATTGATCTCGTACATGTGGGACGGGCAGGTAAAGGTCATAACAGGCATAAGAAGGTGCGGGAAATCCTATTTGCTGCGGACGCTATTCAAAAACTATCTCCTGCAAACAGGGGTAAAAGCTGAAAACATCATTTCAGTTGAACTGGATTTGACCCGTGACATCCGCTTCAGGAATCCTCTGGAGCTTTCGGCGTTTGTATCTGAAAAAGTCCGGGAGTCAGGGGAAAAGTTCTACCTCTTTGTTGATGAAATTCAACTTTCCGACGCGGTAAAAAATCCGTACAACCCGGAAGGCAAGAGGATCACCTTCTACGATGCACTGAATGATTTCAGGGAATTTGAAAACCTTGATGTATATGTCACCGGATCGAATTCCAAAATGCTTTCCTCGGATATCCTGACCGAATTCCGGGGAAGGAGTGATGAAATCCGTGTGCATCCGTTGAGCTTCTCTGAGTTCTTTTCAGTCTATGACGGAGAAAAAACGGAAGCGTTCGAGGAATACGCTTTCTATGGGGGCCTT
>CADBRC010000050.1 GCA_902796985.1 uncultured Spirochaetaceae bacterium | reverse complement strand
AGCCTGACAACTATATTCTCTTGCAGAAGCTTTCCCAGGCTGTCAAAAATCTGCTGGGCTTCCTCATCCTCAACGCTGAGGGGCACTTCCCTCTGACCGTTGTATATATCTATTATCCGCTGCTTGTACTGGTCGATATTCTTCTGTTTTTTCTCGCCTTCCATTTTCCCGCGGTAATACAGGGAGTAAAGGAATTGCATCACCTGATTGCTTGTCGTATGCTCATCGTCAAGGTCCGACAGGGCCGAGTACACACGCTCATAGTCTTTTGCCGCGAATGCATAGCTTATGTACCTGCCATAAAAATTCCTGTACAAGTCGGAATCAGAATTGATTCCCTTCCTTTCCGGCAAGGCGTTCCTGAATGATTTTGCCGCGTTCTCATAGGCTGCCATAGTCTTTTTGACAGGATAGCCGTTCTGAGCATACACATCTGCCAGCATAATCGCAAGGCATGGAACCTTGCCGTTCTTGGCGCAAAAGGATTCCAGGAATTTGATATGATCTTTTCCAAGGTCATCATAATCCTTATCGTATATGTAGTGGGCCGTATTCCATTGCGACGCATTCCCGGCCCAGGAATACCAGACGTCATTGTATGCAAGGACGGCATTCCCGCCCCGCTTTTGGGCAGGGAACTTGAAGCCATGAAAGGTCAGCTGGTGCGCCTTGTCAACGTTTTCGTAATTGCGGGCATACTTGTATGTGTCAAGCAAGGCCTGGTATTCGTAGGAACGCACGCTGTAGTAATCATCAAGCGCGAACAGGCCCCGCCCGATCACGTAATGGGCAAGATAGTCCTCCCAGGAATCGTAACAGGCCAGAAGCTCGTTTATTATCGGGCGGGCTTCCTGCATGGCTGACTGCTCGCTTATCCAGCCTGCCGCAATGCCCCAGCGCAGCACGGTCAGGAACCTTCCGTAGTCCCAGGCAAGCAGTCCGTGCTCCCCAAGCTTTTCCTTCATCTGCATGACAAAATACAGGCATGTCGTGTTCCTCACCCCAAGGCATTCTATGGCAGAAATTTCTTCAGGGCTTTTGCCCGGATATGTGTCAAAATACTGGCGGAGCCTTTTGTACCAGGGCCCGTGCCAGCCGCCATGCTCGTGAAATCTTTCAAGCAAATCAATGAAATCTTCCTTTGAGTGGCAGCCCCAGCCACCCTCAAGCCGGTCCCGTGAGTTGCACGTATCGTCGAAGGGATTTTGATCCGGCTCAGGGTTCACGGAGAACGCTTCCAGTAAATTGCCAGAAATCAGCGGCAGGGACAGCATGCAGAAATACTGCTCGTATTCCGTCAGGGAATTCCAAGCCGAGATTTCTTTCTTCCAGTCATTCACGTACCAGAGATGATTTAAGCCCATGTCCCCCGGATATAAATTGGGATAAAGGAAGAATTCTTCCCCTGCCGTAAAGGGGATTTCCCGCCTTACCAGGCAGAAGCGCTCAAGGCCGTTTTCGTCGTTCGAGAAATACAGGAAGATGCAGCTGGTGGGATTGTTCTTGAGGATATAGCTGTGTATCGAATAATGATAGCATTTGCTTTTCACTTCGGCAGGGGGAACAAATTCCTGAGTCCAGCGCACCGGTTCCGCAGCCCTCAGCAGATGAGGAAGGGAATCCAGCTTGGCTATGACATCGGCTTCCTTGTCGCGGAGCTTTATCTTTTTGCCGCCGAACACATTGGGCAAATCCGGATCCCCTGACTTGGACTGGGCAATGCAGATAACCCTCATCCGGGTCGTCTCGTACTCGTCGCCCTTCGTCTCATAAATGAATTCCGTCGAGGAGATTTTGGGATTCCAATAGGGAAGCCCCGACACTTCCTCGGAAAAAACCGGCTGGCACAAAAGGCACAGCAGCAACATCAAGCGCAAAACTCTAGCCATGATATAACTATATAGCAATAAGCGGCGGTTTACAAGCGGATGGCATCTCAGGCTCCTGTTTTACTGCCCGCCTGAATCCGGCATGGCGGCATTGAGCGCGTCGGAAAGCGTGCCCAGCCTGGCAAGAAGCTCCGGCGTTCCGCTGCGGATTTGCTCCTCGTCCTGCGCGTTGCCCGCGGCCTCCAGGTCGGCGGCCATTGCGGAACCTTCCGCATCGCCGATGATGCGCAGGGAGCTTTTTATGGCGTGGACTTTTATCGTGTACGCGCGCCAGTCACCGCCCTCCATTGCGGATTTAATAGTCGCCATCGTGTCGGGCAGAGTTTCTTTGCAGGTCTTCAGGACATCAAGATAGGTGTCAAGGAATCCGCAGGCTTGCACTCCCGCCTTCGCGTCCACACCGGGCAGCGCGGAAAGCCACTGGGGAAGTTCCTCCGGCTGCGCGAACATCTCCGCGAAAGAATCGGGCATTGCCTGCGTTTCCTGCCCGGCAGTTTCCTCATCATGCCCGGAAGTTTTCGCATCTTGTCCCGCAGTCCCTTCAGTCCCGCCATTACCGTCGGACATGCGGACTTTTTCTTCCGGCAGGTAAGCAAGCAGCATGGCCTCAAGTTTCGCGGACTCAATCGGCTTTGTCAGGTAATCCGTAAAGCCTGCCTCGATGTATGCCTCCTTCGCGCCGGAAACCGCGTTTGCCGTCAGGCAGATGACCGGAGTCCGGAGCGTGCCCGCCCTCGTTTCGTTCCGCAACTTGGCGACGGTCTCGATTCCGTCCATTTCGGGCATCAGGTGGTCAAGGAAGATCACGTCAAAGTCCTGCGCGGCCACGGCACGGAGGGCTTCCGCACCGCTTTCTGCCGTGACGACGGATATCTGCGTCTGCTTGAGCAGCCCCCGTATGACCTTGAGGTTCAGGGGCGTGTCGTCCACGACGAGGATGGTTGCTTCCGGCGCGATGAACTGCTCGTGGTAGCGCGTGCGCGATGCCTTTGCTTTCCGCAGGGCCTCGGCAAAGTCGCCGACAGCCTGCCAGGAAACGACACCCTGCTCCACATCGAACGAAAAGGTTGAGCCTGTGCCGTACACGCTCTGCACGTCAAGCTTGCTGCCCATCATGGCAAGCAGCTGCTGGGTGATGTTCATGCCGAGGCCGGTGCCTTCGATGGAGCGGTTGCGTTTTTCTTCGATTCTTTCGAATGCGGAAAAGAGTTTTTTGAGGTCTTCTTCTTTTATGCCGATTCCCGTGTCGGCGATGGACACGCAAAGATTGCCGCGTTCCTCACCGGTTTTTGCGAACGACACGGAGAGGGTGACGCTGCCTGTCTCCGTGTACTTGACGGCGTTCGTCAGTATGTTGGTGATGACCTGCTTGACGCGGATCTCGTCGCCATGCAGCGTTTCCGGCAGCGCGGGGTCCACCTGCACGATGAGGCGCAGGCCTTTTTTCTCCGCGCGAGGCTCAATCATGTTCACCAGGTCGTTCAGCATGGTGGCAGAGCTGTAGTCCACCGGGATGATGTCCATCTTGCCCGCTTCGATTTTGGAGAAGTCCGGGATGTCGTTGACAAGGCTCAGCAGCGTCTGACCCGCTGTCTGGATGTCCTGCGCGTAAGAGAGCGTAGATTCGTCCGTGTTCTCGCGCAGTATCATCTCGTCCATCCCCAGCACCGCGTTTATCGGCGTGCGGATTTCGTGCGACATGATCGCGAGGAACGCGGACTTTGACTTGTTCGCCTTGTCGGCGATGAGCTTCTGCTCCTCAAGCTCCTCCACGTGTCGGTAGTGGTCGGTGTCGTCGATGAGCGCGTAAACCGTGCCGCCGT
>CADBRC010000049.1 GCA_902796985.1 uncultured Spirochaetaceae bacterium | reverse complement strand
TTCCAGTGGGGGTTCTCGTCGTCACAGAAAGAAATCGTCGCCTTCTTGAAAGCTATGGTTCCGGAAGGGCCGGTACCCATTATCCTGGAAGAGGCAACCAGGGTTGAACCGGTCGGAATGGACGTGTCGTCATCGCCATAGCGGACTATCCTCGAGTTGTCAAAGATACCCTCCAGCGTGTCCGTGTTGAGCAGCATGGAATCCGCCGTCGCATCCTGCTGTCCGCCGGAGCCGGCCGTCTTGAGGACAACGTCGCCCTGGGCAAAGAGCATGCTCGTCTTACGGTCGTAGCGGACGGTCGAGGCTTCTATGTCAATCCGGGTCGTGCCCTTCTCCACGGACATGGAGACGTTGCCCGTCAGGACGATAATCTCGTTCCCGCTTGCCTCATTCTTCTCGTAGTCCGTGTGGCGGGCATAGTTTATCGTCACGACGGTGGCTTTCTTCTCCTGCGCATGAACAGGAACACTGGTTAAGCAAAAAAAGAGGAATGCCGCAATGACGAACAGGTGTCTAGAGCGACGCTGCTTCACCTTCCCGCTTCCTCATCCGCTCCAGCATCTCGCCGACGTAGCGGCCGGTCCAGCTGCCCTCACAGGACGCAAGATCCTCCGGGCTGCCCGTAGCGACCACGGTTCCGCCGCCGTCACCCCCGTCCGGCCCCAGGTCTATGATGTGGTCGGCCTGGCAAATCACGTCCATGTTGTGCTCTATCATGACGACGGTGTTGCCCTTGTCGACAAGGCGCTGGATGACTTCCATCAGCTGCTTGATGTCCACAAAGTGCAGGCCGGTCGTCGGTTCGTCCAAAATGAAAAGGGTGTTCCCCGTAGAAGGCCGGGCCAGCTCGGAAGCGAGCTTGACCCGCTGCGCCTCACCGCCGGAAAGGGTCAGCGCATTCTGCCCCAGCTGAATGTATCCCAACCCCACGCTCTTAAGCGTCTCAAGCTTACGGGAGATATGGGGTATCGTCGCAAAGAAGTCGCATGCCTCCTCCACCGTCATGTCAAGCACGTCGGAAATCGACTTGCCCTTGTAGAGCACGTCCAATGTCTCCTGGTTAAACCGCTTGCCGTGGCACACGTCGCACTGGATGAACACGTCAGGCAGGAAGTTCATCTCTATTGTAATCGTACCCGCCCCCTGGCAGTTCTCGCAGCGGCCCCCCTTGACATTGAAAGAGAAGCGGCCGTTTTTGTAGCCCCTCGCCTTCGCATCCGGCAATGAGGCAAACAGCTCCCGTATCCGGTCAAAGACACCGATGTAAGTGACAGGGTTGCTGCGGGGAGTACGGCCGATCGGGGTCTGGTCAATGCTGATGACCTTGTCTATGTTCTCAAGCCCGGACAGCTTCTTGTAGCTACCCGTCGGGTAGTCGGTCTTCATCAGGGCATTGCTTATGGCAGGATACAGCACGTCGTTGAGGAGCGTGGACTTGCCGCTGCCGGAGACCCCGGTTATGCAGGTAAAAGTGCCGAGCGGGATGGAGACGCTTATGTTCTTCAGGTTGTGCTCGGTCACACCGCTGATCTTGATTTCCTTGCCGTTGCCCGTGCGGCGGTCAGCCCTGAGCGGCATCGTAATCTTCCCGGCAAGGTAGCGGCCCGTAACGCTGTCCTCGCAGCGCATGACCTCTTCAGGACTGCCGGCAGCCATGACCTGCCCCCCGTGCACGCCCGCCCCCGGCCCTATGTCAACGAGGTAGTCTGCCGTCCTGAGGGTCTGCTCGTCGTGCTCCACGACGATGACCGTATTGCCCAGGTCGCGCAGGTAAAGCAGGGAGTTGATCAGCCGCTCATTGTCCCGCTGGTGCAGGCCGATGGAAGGCTCGTCAAGCACGTACATCACACCGGTCAGTGCGCTTCCTATCTGGGTGGAAAGGCGGATCCGCTGCGCCTCGCCGCCCGAGAGCGTCGCCGCCGACCGCTCCAGCGTCAGGTACTCAAGGCCCACGTTTTTGAGGAAGGTCAAGCGGCTCTTTATCTCCTTCATCACCTGGGCGGCTATCGCCTTCTCTGTCTCGGTAAGTTCCAGTTTCTCAAAGAATTCGATGGTCTCCTGCACGGAAAAGCCGGTCAGGTCCCAGATGCTCTTTCCCCCGACGGTAACGCAGAGGGCCTCGGGACGGAGCCTCCTTCCCTTACAGGTCTGGCACTCGCGGTGGGACATATAGCGTTCGAGGGAGTTTTTCATGCTGTCGCCCCATGCCTCCACGTAGCGGCGGCGGAGGTCGGCATAGACCCCTATCCATGGACGGTTATAGGTGCTCATCCCCTCCCCGCTCTGCTTGTGGTAGACCCAGCGGATGTTTTTTTCCTCATCTCCGTTCCAGAGAAAGTCCTTCTGCTTCTTCGAAAGTTTCCCCAGCGGTGTGTCCAGATCGAATCCCCCGGCAGCAGCTATCGCATCGAACATAGAACCGTTCCACGCACTCTCCGGGTTGTAGGGGGCAAGGCCGCCCTCGTTGAAGGAGAGCGAGGGGTCGGGCATGATGAGAGCCTCGTCGAATTCCATCTTTTCGCCAAGGCCCGTGCAGTCAGGACAGGCACCGTAGGGGTTGTTGAAAGAGAAAAGCCGGGGCTGCAATTCCGGGATGGAAATGCCGCAGTCGGGGCAGGAGTTCTTCTGGGAGAAGAAAACCTCCTGCTCAATGTAGTCCGCCCCGGCATCGTATGGCGTTCCCTTCGCATCCATGCCGGCAACGACGGCATCGTAAGCCGCCTCCCCCTTGCTGACCCGGCGTAGGACAATGACCACCCCGTTCGCATTCTTCAGTGCGGTCTCTATGGAGTCGGCAAGGCGGCTCCGCATGTCGCCGCGCAGGACTATCCTGTCAACGACAATCTCTATCGTGTGTTTCTTCTGCTTGTCAAGCTTTATGGACTCGTCGAGCGAGACCATGAGGCCGTCTATCCTCGCCCTGCTGAAGCCTGACTTCACCGCATCGGAAAGGAGCTTGGCATGCTCGCCCTTCTTACCCCTGATTATCGGGGCAAGGATGGTCAGCTTGCTTCCCTCGTTCCAGGAGAGGACCGTGTCGATTATCTGGTCGATTGACTGCTCCTTTATCTCACGCCCGCAGTTCGGGCAGTGGGCTTTGCCGATTCTGGCGAAGAGGAGGCGGTAGTAATCGTATATCTCGGTGACAGTACCGACCGTAGACCGGGGGTTCTTGTGGGTAGTCTTCTGCTCAATGGAG
>CADBRC010000048.1 GCA_902796985.1 uncultured Spirochaetaceae bacterium | reverse complement strand
TTTTATACTTTAAAAACTTTCAAAACAAGGGTTTTCCGCCCCATTGAAAAAGCCCCCCGTTTGTGCTAGATTGAAGTATGGAATGCTTTGAAAGGGAAGAAGACAAGCTCCGCGACGAGTGCGGCGTGGTCGGCGTATACCTGAAGAAAAAGGAAGGGGCAGAACCGGACTTCACGGCCGCTTCCAAGGCCTACTACGCCCTCTACTGCCTGCAGCACCGGGGGCAGGACAGCGCGGGCATTGCGGTCAGCACCGGTGATGACATCCAGCTGCACAAGGCTATGGGCACGGCGGGAGAGGTCTTCAAGACCGAGGACATCACCTCGCTCAAGGGGCGCATTGCCTGCGGACACGTCCGCTATGCAACGGCAGGAAGCGCAAGCCTGGAGAACGCCCAGCCCATGCTCGTCAAGAGCAAGATAGGCGCGGTCGCCGTCTGCCACAACGGCCAGCTGGTCAACTACGAACAGCTGCGCGAGATGCTGGAGGAGACGGGAAGTACCTTCGTCTCTACGAGCGACACCGAAGTCATCGTCAAACTCATCGCCAAATCCTACAAGAAGGGGCTGGAACGCGCCCTGACAGACACCATACAGATGATAAAAGGCTCCTTCGCCCTCGTCGTCATGACGGACAGCTGCCTGATCGGGGCACGCGACCCCAACGGAATCCGCCCCCTCTGTCTGGGCAAGGTTGAGGACGGCTGGATCCTCGCAAGCGAGAGCTGCGCGATTGATGCGGTGAACGGCACCTTCGTGCGCGACATACAGCCGGGAGAGATCGTCATCATCAACGACGACGGGGTGCTTTCCTTCGAGTTCGGCGAGCGGACGAGCAAGCGCACCTGCGTGTTCGAGTACGTCTACTTTGCCCGGCCCGACAGCATCATCGACGGCATTCCCGTAACCCAGGCCCGCATAAAGATGGGGGCCTGCCTCGCCCGTGAAAGCCCCGTGGCCGCCGACGTCGTAATCGGGGTCCCCGACTCCGGTCTGAGCGCGGCGCAGGGCTATGCGGAGGAAGCCCACATCCCCTACGCAATGGGAATCATCAAGAACAAGTATATAGGGCGCACGTTTATCGCCCCGACCCAGAAGGAGCGGGAAAACCTCGTGTTCGTCAAGCTGAATGCCGTCCGTTCCATCGTTCAGGGCAAGAGGGTCATCGTCATAGACGACTCCATCGTGCGCGGGACGACAAGCCGCCGCCTGGTGCAGATCCTCAGGAGGGCAGGTGCGAAGGAAGTCCACTTCCGCATCTCCAGCCCGCCGGTCAAGTTTCCCTGCTACTTCGGCATCAACACGCCGACAAGGGGCGAGCTTATCTCCAGCACCCACAGCGAGGCTGAAATCTGCAAGGAGATAGGGGCGGATTCACTCGCTTTCATCAGCGCGGACGGCATGCTTGAGGCCTGCCGGGAGTGCAGCCCTGCAAACTTCGGCTTCTGCAAGGGCTGCTTCACCGGCGAGTACCCCATGTCGGTTCCCGGCGAGCTGAATGGAAAAGTGATAGAAGGGTAGTGTCCTCGCCCCAAAACAATGGAGGCCTGGGGTTGCGCGCACTGCGCCCCCAAAGCAAAAGGAGAAAATTATGGCCAAGATAAATGTTCCGGAAATGTTCGCAAGCCTGGTGTTCAACCAGAAAGTGATGAAGGAGAAGCTTCCCAAGGACAGCTTCAAGGCATTGAAACGAACGCTGGACACCGGCGAGCCGCTGAACCTGGACGAGGCCAATGAGGTCGCCCATGCGATGAAGGAGTGGGCGATCGAAAACGGTGCAACGCACTTCACCCACTGGTTCCAGCCCCTGACGGGCATCACGGCAGAAAAGCACGACAGCTTCATCACGCCCCAGGACGACGGGTCCGTCATCATGTCCTTCAGCGGCAAGGAGCTGGTCAAGGGCGAGCCTGACGCGTCCTCCTTCCCCTCCGGCGGCAGCCGTGACACCTACGAGGCCCGGGGCTACACGGTTTGGGATCCCACGTCATATCCGTTCATCAAGGAGCATACCCTCTGCATTCCGACGGCCTACTGCTCATACACGGGCGAGGCGCTGGACAAGAAGACTCCCCTCCTGCGTTCCATGGAGGCACTCAACAAGCAGGGCCTGCGCATCCTCCGCCTCTTCGGCAACACAGGGGCGACCCACATCACGACGACGGTCGGGCCGGAGCAGGAGTACTTTCTCGTGGACGAAAAGCTCTACAACCAGAGGAAGGACCTGCGCATGACGGGCCGCACCCTCTTCGGCTCAAAGCCGAGCAAGGGGCAGGAGATGGACGACCAGTACTTCGCCGCGCTCAAGCCCCGCATCGTCGAGTACATGGAAGATCTGAACGAGACCCTCTGGAAGTACGGCATCTACTCCAAGACCGAACACAATGAGGCTGCACCCGCCCAGCACGAGATGGCCCCGATATTCACGACGACAAACCTTTCCACCGACCAGAACCAGCTGACAATGGAGCTGATGAAGAAGGTCGCCCGCAAACACGGTATGGTCTGCCTCCTGCACGAGAAGCCCTTTGCCGGTGTGAACGGGTCGGGCAAGCACAACAACTGGTCCATGTCCACCAATGAGGGCGAGAACCTTCTGGAGCCGGGTGCGACCCCCGAAAAGAACGCCCAGTTCCTCCTCTTCCTGACCGCCATCATCAAGTCTGTCGATGAGAACCAGGACCTTCTCCGCATCTCCGTCGCCTCCGCCGGAAACGACCACAGGCTCGGCGGCTACGAAGCCCCGCCGGCCATCATTTCGATGTATGTGGGCGATGAGCTGCTTGCCGTGCTGGAGTCCATCAAGAACGGGACCCCCTACGACAACAAGAAGAAGTCCAAGATGACGATCGGCGTGGATGTGCTGCCCCCGATTCCGAGGGACTCTACCGACCGCAACAGGACCAGCCCCTTCGCCTTTACGGGAAACAAGTTCGAGTTCCGCTCGGTTGGATCCAGCCTGTCAATCGCGGGCCCCAATACGACGATAAATGCGATGGTCGCCAACACACTCAAGTCCTTTGCCGACGAGCTTGAAAAGGCAGATGACTTCAACTCTGCGCTGCAGGCCCTCATAAAGCGGGAGATAACCGCCCACTGGAGAATCATATTCAACGGCAACGGCTACGATGAGGCATGGATACAAGAAGCAGAGAAGCGGGGCCTCCTGAACCTGCGCACCCTCCCCGATGCCATGACCCGCTACCTGGATGCGAAGAACATCACACTCTTTACTGAGATGGGGGTATACACCAAAGATGAGATGGCCGACCACTACGAGATAAAGCTGGAGAAGTATTCGAAGGTACTGAACATCGAAGTGGGTGTAATGCTTGAGATGATAAACAAGGACATCCTGCCGTCTGCATTCAAGTACATGCAGGTGCTGGCCGGAACGGCGGCAAACCTTAAGGCCACCGTCAGCGGGGCGAAGGGGTCCGCCCTCACCTCACTCCTGTCCCGCCTGGATACGCTGACGATAGAGCTCTCGCTCAAGGAAGAGGAGCTGGCCCGCCGCCATGATGCCGCCGAAAAAGCCGGTGACTGCATGGCCGTTGCCCGTGCCTACGCCGACTCGGTACTTCCCGCCATGGCCGCGGCCCGTGCCGTTGCCGACGAAATCGAGCCGCTCCTGGGCGAGGACTACCAGCCCTATCCCTCTTACGAAGACCTCCTGTTCATGAAGTAGCAGACAGCGGCAATTCGGGACGTTCCGGACGGTAATTCGGAATGTCCCGGATAACTTTTTGGCGCGTCCCGAACGACAGGAGCATCGCCGCAGCGGC
The DNA here is from genome assembly GCA_902796985.1 of uncultured Spirochaetaceae bacterium. GTDB lineage: Bacteria > Spirochaetota > Spirochaetia > Treponematales > Treponemataceae > Treponema_D. Next base: position 2,788 of record CADBRC010000048.1, on the reverse strand, counting down.
AAAGCCTGTCCCTATTGTTCAAGAACCTTTACGTGATCCTCAGCATAGCGGCCCAGCTCGGCAGCCTCAAGCTCAAGCTCCTCTTCCGTGACCTGCTCATCCGTGGCCGGCTGGCATCCAGTAAACGGCAACGCCACAACGGCCGCGAATGCGATGACTTCCAAAACTTTCTTAATGCACTTCATACAGATACCTCACTTTTTGTTGTTTAAGTTGAGGCCGATGATAGCGGAATTGCCGGAGTTAAAACATAACGTTTGGAGAAATTTTTAATTCCGGCGTATTTTTTTTTGGAACCTCGAAAAATGCGATGCTGTAAGCTTACAGAACTTTTACAGGTCCTCACCCCGCTCAGGTGAAGCAGTTTCAAAAGTCCAGACGGACTTTTGAAACTGGGCAAAATTAACCTGCGAGGGCCGTAATGCAATGAGGCCCTCGTGAGCCAGTGCAAAAAGTAACCGACTTTTGCACTGGCTCAGGTGAACTGGAAGCCCCGAAAGTCAAAGTCGCTCCCCGGCAGGAAGATGAAGGCGACCTCGGTCACGCCGAGTTTCTTCCCCAGCCCGGTCAGGCCGTACGTCCTCTTCACCCAGCTTCCGCCGTTCCCGCCAGACTGCGGGCCGCCAGCCACGGCATCCGGGCCGGACGGAAACTCCAGGTTCTGCGAGAACTGGCTGCCGTCCGCCGCCGTAATGACGAGGCGGATTGTATTGGCAGAACGGGCAAAGCCTTCCACCGTCAGGTTTTCCGGAGCCCCGCCTCCGAAGTTTCCGAAGTCCATCGATGAGAACACGAGCGAGACGTTGTTGCCGATGCCCATGACGGAACCGTCGTCTTCCCTCTGGAACTTGTCCCCGGTGATGCTGTCCGCATCGGCGGCACAGAGCCGGGCCCCCGCCTTGCCCGTAACGGGACAGGAAAAGCCGTGCAGGGAAAGCTTGTCGAAGGTAACGAAGGAGATGCTGTGCATGCCGAAGAGGCGGCGGGAAAGCGGGAAGGTGTTGGGGCTGTAGACGTTGTAGACGCTCTTTGCCCTGTATTCGCCTTTAAACAGCAGCCGTCCCTCTTCCGGCGTTCCGTCCCATATCTCAAGAGGAATCTCCTCGTTCCACCAGAAGATCGGTACGGTCATGCAGTCCGCCCCGTCCTTGCCGAAGTCAACGCGGTCAAAGGTGTAAACCGACCGGCCCTCGTCCGCGAAGAGCCCCCCGTCAAACGAAAGCTTCACGTTTCCGGGACGCGTGCAGCGGCAGCCGTAGACGAAGGCATAAGGATTCAGGGCCTTTTTTCCCAGCCCCGTCACGGAGAACTCCAGTTCGCTCAGAACCTCGGGGTGCCCCCTTCCATTGTCCGCCGAACAGACAATGCGGAAGTCCCCGTCTTCCTCCGCGACCAGCCACGCAGAAAGCCCGTCAGCAGACGGCTCGATGCGGACGGAAAGGCTTTCCACACCGTCCGCATCAACTGCTTTCCATGAGAGGCTCCTGTCACTCGCATCCGGCGGGAAGACTGTAGCGGACAAGACCGCTTCCTTTGTCTCCAGGGAAAGCGTCTGCCCCCCGCCCGTACAGGAGAGTCCTATCTTGCGGACGGGAACGTATGCCGCTGGCTCCAGGAAGCAGGAATCGTCCGGGGTCTGCCCGGCAAGAGCACTGCCCTGACGGAAGACAAGGGCAGCCCTCTCAAGCCCCGCGCTCGAGGCTGCAACCGTAAAGTCCGCACCGGGACTGTCCGTCCTGACAATCGCAAGGAGCCGGCCCGAGAACAGGCGGCGGGTATGCGTCCTGCCGTCCTCCGGCCTGTACTCGTCATAGTCAGTGCTGTCGCCGTTATCCAGCCCCTCAAGCCGGGCAGCCCCGGATACCCGCACCGAAACGAGGTTCCGGGCGTTCTCGCACCCCTTCCCGTCTGCGTCCACGGCGGATATGTCAAAGAAGCGGAGGCAGCCTCCCACCGTCTCGTTTCCGGTCTCTTCCGTCATGACGAGCACCGCCGCATCGCCGAAGCTCCGCCGCGTATCCCGGGCAATCTCCCTGTCTTCATCGTCATACGCGACAGCGGTTATCTCGCCCGCATGATACGGTAGCTGCACGCCCGGCCCCAGGTCCTGCATCGTGAGCGGGTCGCGGCGGAATTCGGCGGCCTGTTCGCCGTTAACGAAAATCCGTATCACAGGAGCGTTGGAGTAGGCGCGGATGTCCACAAGCTGCCCCTCGTTGAAGTCCCAGCAGGGCGCAATGCGGACAAAGGGATCCTTCCGCCAGTCCGTCCATCCCGCCTTGTAGACGTAGAAGGTGTCCTTTGCGAATCCCGCCGTATCGACCTGCCCGAAGTAGGAGTTCTTGGTCTGGTAAGGGGTCGGCTCGCCGATGTAGTCCCAGCCCGTCCAGATGAACTGTCCCATCACGAAGGGGCGGTCGCGGTAGGCAGTCACGACAAAAGAGCTGTCTGAAGCCCCCCAGTTGGTCGAGCAGTTCCCCAGCGTGGAGCACTGCAAGTCCGCATGGGTCAAGAGGCGGTGCGAAAGCGGAAAGTGGTATACCCCCCGGCTCTGTACGGTAGAAGAAGTCTCGCTGCCGTATATCTTCCAGTCCGGGTATCTGGCGTGATGATCCTCAAACAGGCGCTCCAGATAGTTGTAGCCTGCCGCGTCCAGGTACTTCGCGCATTCCTGCGCGCCCTCACCCGCCATGAAATTCGAGCCTATCGTGACGGCGGCGTTCCCTTCCGGATCCCAGCGGCGGACCTGGCTTTTGAGCTCCCTGGTAATGCCCGGCCCTGACGGCTG
>CADBRC010000047.1 GCA_902796985.1 uncultured Spirochaetaceae bacterium | reverse complement strand
GTCCGGGACATAGCGGCCCTGCCGTACGTGGACGCGGTCTTCTACGACCTGACGAACAAGCCGCCGGCAACCTTCGGCTGGGAGTAAGCTTTTCGACAGGGGTTCTCCGGCCGTTCCGTTTCCGACGTGCCTTGCCTGTGCCGGAGCTGCCCTGAGCCGTGCTGTCGCCGGAGCCAACCCTTGCTTTTTGGATGGATAAAATGACAGAGACCTTTTTCACGAACACGACGGAGACCGATCCGCAGGTTCTCATAGACACCTTCTTCAAGAGCTTCCCCGACCAGTACGAGGGGGAGGACGGGGACAAGGTACGGGCAGCATGGGACTACCTCATCTCCAAGACCGGCAGCCTCAAGCGCAAGTGCGGCCTGCCCTACTACCTGCACCCCATGCGGGTTGCCTGCGTCCTTGCCAAAAGCCGCCTGGACACGGACACAATCGCAGCGGGATTCCTGCACAACATCCTGGACGTGGACACGGACTGCCTGGGTGAGATTGAGGCCAGGTTCGGCAAGCCGGTCGCGGACATCTGCGCGGGCACGGCCAAGATTACCAGCCTGAAGGTGAAGAGCAAGACGATGCAGGAAGCGGACAGCATCCGCAAGATGCTCTTCGCGATGGTGGACGACATCCGCATCATCTTCGTCAAGCTGGCGGACCGCCTGGACCGTATGAGGAACCTCCGGATGGTGGAGCCGGATGCACAGCGGGAAGTGGCACGGGAGGTGCTGGACATCTGGGCGCCGCTTGCGGGCAGGCTCGGTATGAACGACGTGAAGAACGAGATGGAAGACCTGAGCCTCAAGTATTCCAACCCTGACGCCTTCCAGCAGATAAAGGCCCTTGTCTCCCAGAAGAAGGACGAACGGGACAGCTACCTGCAGGGAGCGGTGAAGAAGATATACACGGCGGCGGAGAAGATGGGCTTTTCCGTCTCCATCACGAGCCGGGCCAAGCACTTCTATTCCATATATCAGAAGATGCGCAAGCGCAACAAGGAGGCGGGGGAGCTGTATGACCTGCTTGCCCTCCGCGTGATATGCCATACCGTCAGCGAGTGCTATACCATCGTCGGAATCGTCCACGGCCTGTGGAAGCCCATGGACGGGCGCTTCAAGGACTACATAGCCATGCCCAAGTCCAACGGCTACCAGTCCCTGCATACGACCGTCATCTGTGAGGGCAAGCCCCTTGAGATCCAGATACGGACGGAGGAGATGCACAACGTCGCCGAACACGGCGTCGCTTCCCACTGGCTCTACAAGAAGGGGACGAACCATGATCTGGTCAAGGCCGAGGACCTGAGCATCATCAACCAGCTCAAGGAACTGCGGGACGAGCAGGGCGGGGCTGCTGACGAGGGCTTCTTTGAGAAACTCCGCGACGAGCTTCTGGGCGATTCCATCTACGTCTTTACCCCCAGAGGCGACGTGAAGGAGCTTCCTGCGGGCAGCAACGCAATAGACTTTGCCTATGCCATTCACTCCGCGATAGGCGAGAAAATTGTCGGCGCGAAGGCGGACGGCAAGATAGTGCCGCTCACTGCTCCCCTGCAGAACACACAGATTGTGGAGATCCTGACCAGTCCGCAGGCCCACCCGACCCAGAACCAGCTCAAGGCGGTCAAGACCGGCAAGGCCCACCAGAAGATACACTCCTGGCTTGTCGCCAATGACCCTACCTTCATCGACCGGGAGGCGGAGGCAAAGAAGCAGGCGGAGACCGCCGCCAACGCCGAGTACTCCCGCAGGATGGCGCAGAAACATCAGGAGAAGCAGGACGGCAGGAAGAAGGCGAAGAAGGCTGCGGACGCGGACGGCGAGAGCTACACCGGCCGCATCAAGATAGACAACACGACGAACTTCTTCATTACGATAGCCCAGTGCTGTTCTCCCAGACCGGGCGACCCCATCTCCGGCTACGTCAGCCGCAAGCGGGGCATCACCGTGCACCGGGCGGACTGCCTGACCTTCCTCCGCATCCCGGATCTGGAGCACCGCCGGGTCGCCGTCGAATGGGACACTGCCCCTGCCCGCAGGACGGACGAGAAGGAGCTTCTCCGGCGCGAGAAGGCAAAGGAGAAGTCCATAGCCGTCACCAAGTTCAAGAAGCAGCGCTAGGAAATGCATCCTGCATAAGGCGTCCCCGCCAATTGCCTCCGGGCGGTCTGGCAGTCCTGTCCTGCCGCGGGAACCGCACCAATGGGGATGGCTGCCTTTTTTATGTTCGGACGGCTTGCTGTGGGATGCCATCAATTTGACAAGTCGGACATGATTGAATATGATATAAGTGAAGGGGGAAGTGAATATGCCTGCAAAATACATGATTCAAAGCTGATTGTCACTGTCCTTAGAATAGATAACAGGAAGGACGTTTACTGAAGGATCTCGGCG
>CADBRC010000046.1 GCA_902796985.1 uncultured Spirochaetaceae bacterium | reverse complement strand
TGATGTTGGCGTCGATAAAGGCCTTCATCTCTTCGTGTGTCATTGTATCAACTGGTTTTCCCGGATTTGTCTCCGGATGAGAGTGGACAAAGTCTTCGATAAGCTGGTCAGCGCGGAACCTTGCGTTACATTCCGTGCAGTCAATCATCGGGTCAGAGAAGTGGGCGACGTGACCTGAAGCCTCCCAAGTCTTGTGATGCTGGAAAATAGCGGAGTCAAGTCCAACCACGTCGTCGCGCAGCTGGGTCATGTAGTGCCACCAGGCATTCTGGATGTTGCGCTTGAACTCCACACCGAGGGGGCCGTAATCCCAGGCTCCCGCCTGTCCGCCATAAATCTCGCTCGCCTGATAGACGAAACCGCGCCTCTTGCACAGGCTGATAATCTTGTCAAGGCTGCAACTGTGGTCAACTTTCTTTTCCATAAAGGCAAAACTCCTAAACGCCGCCCGCCGGATTGCGGCGGCATCGAATAATAAATGTTTTTCTATTATAGCGGAAAAACACGCCCTTGCCTAGATGTCGTATTGCTTCCCAGAGCAAGACTTGAATTCTGCCCTTGACAAAGAACGCACCTTTCTGCTATACTAGTCCAATATACGGGCCATTAGCTCAGGTGGTAGAGCACCGCCCTTTTAAGGCGGCTGTCTGCAGTTCGAGTCTGCAATGGCTCACAAGGTCAGGAGAAATCCTGACCTTTTTTTGTTTGCCCCGCCCTTGTAGACAATTACGACGGCTGGTCCATTGCATTCCTTTTTGCATTCCTATAGAATACAAAAAGGAGGAACAGCATATGAGAAAGCCAGGAAAAACCATCTGTACATCGCTTGTTTTGTGCGTCCTGTGCATTGCGGGACTTGCGGCTGCGGGCAGACAGAAACTTCAGAAACCCGGTTCAAGCCGTGGCAGCAGTTCTCGTGAAAAGATTCCTGTCCTGGGCTCGTCAGGCAAACTTGAGGGGACAATCGCCATAGTCACCATCTTTATGAACGATGCGCGTACTTCCTGGAATTTTGACAGGCAGGAAGACTATGACATGTACAGCTATGCCTATTATGATCTGCAAATCGCCTGCGAATGGCTTACAAAGGCATGCAGGGACTATGGCAGAAAGGTGAAATTCGTGTGGGACTGGACGGAGCATGAGGAATTGTGCTGCTACGGCTCGCTATCCCTGTCGGCAACCAGAGAAATAGCAAATGAGACATACAACTCCGACTCTGAGGTACAGTCCTTCATACGGAACAACATAGACAGCGAGCGGATAAAAAAGTCCCTGGGAGCGAACGGCATCATCTACCTGGCCTGTTTCAATACGCCATATTCCAATAACGTATCGTGCTGCACCTGCATGTGGGAGAAAGACTACCCCAGAAACGAAGAATTCTGCTATATATTCATGGGCTTCGCGAATACAGTATTGGAACCGGCACACTTCGCGCATGAGATACTGCACACATTCGGTGCGCCCGACCTGTATTACGCGGGCATGTACGGCATCACGCAGGAATACGTGGATTATGCGGAATCCACCCAGAACTATGACATCATGGGTTCCTATTGCGGGGCGGACAAAGCGACCGGCCAGTACGTGTATGACAAAGTGCCCAACACGCTGACGGATATTACGGCGTATTATGTGGGTCTGACCAATTCCAGCAAAACAGTGCGGACGTGGGGCTTCGAACCGAGCGACTATGACTCCCGCTAGGAAACTCGGGCGTGCGGTACATATCGCACGCTACATGCCCTTCTGCAACCTGTCTATGGCCTGTTGCCACAAGGTGTTGTAGCTCTCCTTGATTTGCTTCGCCAAATCCTTCTGGGTGCTATCCTGATAATCCAGCCTGTCCTTTACCCGAAACCAAAAATCTAACATACGACAACCTACGATAGCACAAATGTACCGATTAAGCTTGCCCTTTCGGCTATTCGTCTCTATATTTGATTAATATTAGTACAGATGTGCTAAAAACGAAAGCATCCCCTGAAAAAGATACAGTTGTTGACGAAGCCCACAAGTACCCCGACTGGTCTAAGACCATAAAGAATCTCTATGACGATTCCCCGGAGCTGAACGTGGTTTTCACCGGCTCATCCCTGCTGGAAATCTTGCCGATGACATAGAGTATGGCACAGGCAGACGCATCCAAATCTGGCTTCTGGGGTTCATGTACTGAGGAAGTCTCGCCTACAGCCTGCCCTTCCAAGGGGGCCTGTCATTCCTGCCGGGGCGCATCCTTCTTACATTTCGGGAAGACCTCGGCGAGCAGGATGGCGGCGAAAATCAGGGCAAACCCCAGCAGCATGCGGGATGAAAGCTCCTCATGCAGGAAAAGCATGCCGAAAACGACGCCGAACACGGCCTCCAGCGACATGAAAAGCGAGCCCAAGGAGGCGGGGACATACTTCAGGCAGACGTTCTGCAGGAGGTACGCGAGCATCGTGGACAGGACGCCAAGATAAAGCATGGAAAAGACGGTCCCCGGCTTTATCAGGGCTTCCAGCTCAAGCGGGCGGTTGACCGCCGGGCTTGTGATGAGCGGGGATGCAAGCCATGCCCAGAGGGCTGTGAAAAGGAACTGCAGGGCGGAAAGCAGCACCGGGTCCTCCTTCTCATCGTAGCGTGCTATCAGGATGATGTGGACGGCATAAAATATCCCGCAGGCCAGCGTAAGAACATCCCCGATGTTCATCTCAAGCAGCGAGCCGCTGCCCGTTTTCAGCGCGACAAGCCCTATCCCGCAGAAAAAGACGACCGCCGCCAGGAACACGTACCAGGCCGGCCTTTTCCGAGTGAGCGGCCATGAAAACAGGGGGACGAGTATCACATAGACTGACGTCAGGAAGGCGTTTTTCCCTGCGCTGGTGTAGTCGCAGCCGATGGTCTGGAACACGTAGGCCAAGAAAACCAGCGTGCCCAGCACGGCCCCGTGCTTCCAGTAGGATGCGTCCAGCTTTTTCAGCCGGCGGCAGCATATGACAAAGAGCAGGACGGCCGCAATGGAGAAACGGATGGCAATCATCCAGATTGCCCCGACGTAGGCAAGGCTGTCCTTCACCACCACAAAGGCGAAGCCCCAGATGGCCGCCGCCAGGACGATGCCCGCACTGCATAACATTTCCATAGGGCGAAATGATACACTATTTGTCCCGGTCTGGCTACAGGGGGAACATCGTCAGTAAAGCGGGAGCTTTGACATCGTAAAGCGGGAGCTTTGACATCGTAAAGCGAGTGCTTTGGCATCATAAAGCAGGTGCTTTGACACCGTAAAGCGGGTACTTTGAAGGCATCCCCCTCCCCTACAGCCCCAGCAGATGGACAGGAAAGCAGAACGAGTGCTCGTTCAACGCACGGATTTTGTCACAGGAGTCAATGACCAGGCCGGT
>CADBRC010000045.1 GCA_902796985.1 uncultured Spirochaetaceae bacterium | reverse complement strand
GCTCCCCTTCTCCGATCCGAGCGCGGACGGCCCTGCCATACAGGGGGCGTGCACGGAGGTCCTGTCCCGCCGCTACCGGACAGAGGACGGACTTGCCTTCATCGCCCGCCTGCACCAGGCCTTCCCGCAGGTACTCATCTACATAATGAGCTACGGCTCGCTCATATACACGCCGGGAGTCGCAGCCTTCTGTAAGAAAGCAGCCGCGGCAGGAGTCAAGGGAATGATAATCCCTGACCTCCCCTTCGACCACGATGAAGGACTGACGGCAGCCTGCAAGGCGAACGGCATGGAGAACATCCCGGTGGCCGCCCCGAGCATGGCCGGGGACAGGCTGGACAAACTCGCCCGCGCAGGGTTCGCCCACATCTACGCTGCGCTCAGGACGGGCATAACCGGTACTTCCACGACAATCGATGAAGCGACCGTCAGCTTCCTCAGCAAGGTCAGTGCGGGCGGCAGCAAAGTCTACGGAGGCTTCGGCATCCAGGACGGCAGCCAGGCCAAGGCCCTCGCATCATCGGTGGAAGCCATCGTCGCGGGAAGCGTCTTTGTCCGCCTGATCGACAAGAACAAGGGCGACAAGGACAGACTTTACAAGGAAGTCAAGTCGAAGGCGCTTGAGCTAACAGGCCGCTGAGCGTATCGTAAAATCCGGGAAGGGCCTTCTGCAGGATAAGGGGACGGCCCTCCTTATCCAGAAAGCAGTGGGTGCTCGTCCCGGTACAAACCACCCGTCCCTTGCAGGACATCGTATAGCCAATCTGCATCTTGACGGCAGACAGCTTGAGCAGTGAGACCTCTATCTCGATGAGGTCAGAAAAAGTCGTGGAGTGCCTGTAGTCGCAGGTCACGGCGAGGACCGGAGAAGCCACCCCCTCGTCCTCCATCTTGGCAAATCCCCAGCCAATCTGGTCCATAAAGTAGACCCTCGCCTCTTCCATAAAGCGGATGTAATTGGAATGGTGGGTGATTCCCATCTTGTCCGTCTCGTAATAATTCACCCGGTGAACGTATTTTTCCATAGTAACAGTACTATACAGCATTACATCCTACTTGTACAGCATGCCAGGGGTTTCTAGGGGTGTAACCCTAGGCAGCCGCTGGAAAGGTGGGGGTCCGGGGGGGGGGAGGAGAAAAACACGCTTCTGGGTAGAGCTTTTCCTCTCCCCCGGAAACAGGGGCTTGGGGAATCCCCAAAAGAAAAATCCTTTGCTTTTTCCGCTATATGGTTGTATACTAAGGATAGGGCAGGTAAGGCAAGAGCTTTCCGCAGGAAGTTTTCCGCGCTGCCCGCCATAACGAATTATATAGAAGGAGAAAAACAGCCTATGACAAAATCAATATCAGCGCAGGGATTCACCCTGGAAAAGGATCAGTCGGAACTGATTAACCAGAAGCTCAAGAGGATTGACTACGCCGACAGCCTGATAGTGGACCTCATCCTCCGCGTAAAGGAAGACAAGAAGTACTACTTCGATACGACGGTCAACTTCCGCTGGGGGGCCAACGCCCATGTGACGAGCGATGACTACGACTTCGCCGCTGCGCTCAACAAGATGATGGATGTTCTGGACCAGAAGGTCAAGAAAGAGAAAGACAGGGTTCAGGAAAAGAAATAAACGTACATCCCCTTACGGAGACCCGCCTTGGCGGGTCTTTCTTCTATTATATCAGGGAGGTTTTCATGTCAGAGCTAGTAGACAGGATACGGCACGACTGGAAGATTGCAGATGCCAAACGGGACGCGGGCCTCGTGACCCCGGACTGCATAGCCCGGCAGGACGACATACGCTACGGCAGCGACGCCACATGGCAGAAGCTGGACATCTACCGGCCCAAAGATGCGGCGGGCGTGCTGCCGGTCATCGTGAACGTTCACGGCGGGGCCTGGGTCTACGGCGACAAGGAGCTGTACCAGTTCTACAGCATGGACCTGGCCCGGCGGGGTTTTGCCGTCGTCAACTTCACCTACCGCCTCTGCCCCGAATTCCAGTTCCCGGCCCCGGTCCAGGACACGGATCTGGTTTTCCGCTTCATCGCTGCGCATGCAGGGGAGTACGGACTGGACACCGAACGGCTCTTCGCCGTGGGGGACTCCGCCGGGGCGCACCTGCTGGGGCTCTACCTCTGCGCCCGTGCAGACCCGGGCTATGCGGCGGCCTACCCCTTCGAGTTTGAGCAGACGCTCAGCATCAAGGCGGCGGCCCTGAACTGCGGCATCTACGACACCCGATTACCGGATTTTCCGGACAAGGACCTGCCCCTGATCCTCAAGGACTTCCTGCCCAAGGGAGGGAGCAAGGAGGAACTGGAGCTGATCTCGGTCACCCCGCACGTGACGGCCGCCCTGCCGCCGCTCTACGTAATGACCTCCACGGACGACTTCCTGAAGGACCAGGCCCCGCCGCTCGTCCAGGCCCTCTGCGACGTGAACGTTCCCGTCAGCTTCCGCCTCTACGCAGCCGAAGACAGGAAGGGCGGACTCTACCACACCTTCCACGAGGACATACGGAGGAAGGAGGCCATAGCCTGCAACGACGAGGAGTGCGCGTTCTTCAAAACGTTCTGCTGAGCACCCGTCCGGGCGTGAGCGCGCGGGGCCCATCCAAGAGCAAGAGGCTTCTGCTGAGCACCCGTCCGGACGGGGAGCATGCGGGCCCTTCCAAGAGCAGGCGCTTTTGAAACAGGCCCGCGTCCTTGATTTTAACGGAAGTTAATAGTATAATGAGACCATGCCCGAAAAGGACTTCACGGTTCTGGATTTACTAGACTTAGACCTGAAAGATCGAGACTCCCTCAACTTACGCTGCATAGCGGGGAGAACCGGCCTGTCCAGGCTCATAACCGTCCCGGATATCAACCGCCCCGGTCTGGAACTTGCAGGCTTCTATGATGCCTTCGCCTTCGAACGCCTCCAGCTTTTCGGCCGGGGCGAATATGCCTACCTCCAGAAAATGCAAAAAGACGGCGACACCGAGAACCTCAAACGCTTCTTTGAATATGAGATTCCCTGCGTCGTCTTCACCCACAGCCTGACCCCCGACGGCGTGTTCCTCTATTTTGCGGAGAACTCAGGCTGCCCCGTACTTCAGACAGACTTCGACTCCTCAGAATTCTCGGCGAGGCTCCTCCGCGTCTTCTCCAATGTCTTTGCCCCCAAGAAAACCCTGCACGGGGTTCTTGTCGAAGTCTACGGAATCGGCATCCTCATCATGGGCGAGAGCGGCGTCGGAAAGAGCGAGACAGCCCTGGAGCTGGTGGAACGCGGCCACCGCCTGGTAGCGGACGACATCGTGGAACTTTCCTGCGTCAACGGCAACACGCTCGTCGGTCGGGGTGCAAACAAGTACATCAGCCACCACATGGAGATAAGGGGGCTTGGAATCATCAACATCTCCCAGCTCTACGGGGTCGGCGCAATACGCGAACAGAAAGAGGTTCAGCTTGTCGTCACCCTGTCCGCCTGGGACCAGAACAAGATTTATGACAGGCTCGGCACGGAGGCAAGCAAGATTGACCTTCTGGGAGTCAGCGTTCCTTCCATAGAACTGCCCGTAAGTCCGGGGCGGAATTTGCCGATTATTATAGAGTCGGCAGCCATGAACGAGAGGCTCAAGAGCATGGGCTACTTCTCGGCCAAGGAATTCGACCAGAACATACTCAAGTGGATTGAATCCGGGGACGCCGAGACGGCCTACTACAGCAGGGAGGATTTCTACTGATATGTTTACGCATAGCTATATGAGGCAGTTTCAAAAGTCAAGACTGACTTTTGAAACTGGTCAAAATTCACCCCAAGAATCGCAAGTGGTGCGTAGCACCGCTGAGATTCTTGCAAGCCAGTGCAAAAGTAACCGACTTTTGCAATTGGCTCATATATTTATTATTGGAGTTCAACCGTGATTGAGAAGATTCTTACAGTAAGAAACAGGGCAGGCATACACGCCCGTCCGGCAGCGTTGATTGCGCAGACGGCAAACAAATTTGCCTCCGAGATTATAATGGAAAAGAACACCACCACGGTGAACGCCAAGTCCATAATGGGCGTGATTACGATGGCGGCCGGATACAACACGACGATGACCCTTAAAGTAGACGGGTCCGATGAAAAGGAAGCTGCGGAGGCCATAGAGAAACTGTTCGAGTCCAAGTTCGAGGAGGAATAAGGGTCTCATGCCCGCAGCCAAGGCGGCAGCCGTCGAATCCGGGGTCTACCTGTTCATGGGCCCCGAAAACGGCGATAAAAACGATGCCGCGGACAACCTGAAAGCGACGGCCGAAAAAATACACGGAGCCGTGGACTTCTACCGCTACTATGCGGGAGAAAGCCGTGTGATGGACATCATCTCCCAGCTTGAGAACGTAAGCCTGTTCTCTGCGGCTCTTTTTGTCATTGTCAAGAATGCCGAGCTCATCAAGGGCAAAGACGACATAGCCCTCATTTCATCCTACATAAAAAGCTCCACGGACAGCCCCAACACCCTCATCCTGGAGTCCGACGAAAATTCCGTAGAAAAAGCCCTGGAAGCCCTCTTCCCTCCCTCCCGTAAGAAAATCTTCTGGGAGATGTTCGACAACCAGAAGCCCCAGTGGGTCATCCGCTATTTCCAGAAAAACGGCCTCCAGATAGAGATGGATGCCGTCGAACAGATTCTGGACATGGTGGAAAACAACACCGAAGCCCTGAAGGCGGAGTGCTCCCGCTTCTTCTACTGCTTTGAGAAAGGCCACCGAATCAGTACGGAGGACGTCGACAAAATCCTCTCCCACAACAGGGAGGAAAACGCATTCACCCTTTTTGCCGCCATGGCAGACCCGTCGGCCTCTCCCAAGGAACGGCTTGAAACTTCGATGGCCATCCTGCAGAAAATCCGCCTGTCCAAGGATTCTTCGGGAACGGCACTCCTTGCGGGGTTGACCTACTGCTTCCGCCAGCTGAGGAACTGGCAGGCCCTGCATGCGGGACAGGAATCCCCGGGCGAAAGCCAGCTGCGGGCGGCGGGCTTCTCCGGAAAGAAGAAACAGGCCCAGTATGCGGGCGCGGCAAGAATCTGGGGAGCAGGGGCAGCGGCCTCAATCCTGTCGCTCATAGCCTCGACGGACATGGACATCCGCTCCGGCGGCAGCATGCTGGAAGATACGAGCCTCGTCCTGCTGCTCCACGGCATCATCATCAAAAACGGCGTATACCCGGCCAAATACGAATGAGGTGAATATTGTATTTGTCGTAAGCAAAATCACTCATCCGCCCGCCTCCTTGTGTGACTACCCCAATAGTTATACAACAGGGACGTAGCAAAAGCAATCTGGCTGCCACGACACGGTCCGCCACGGGGTGTCTTCCCGTCAGCGGGCGGTGAAGTAGCCGGGCTGCCCTCCGGCACCGTTCAGGCGGGCATAGGCTTTGTCCACGTGGGCATCGTCACACTCCGTGTCGGCATGACCGCCCCCGGTTCCCTTTAAGCTGGCACAAAAATAGAACATCATCGCACTGCTTGTCACCTGGCCGGTCACAAAGGAGGATGATGCATAGATGGTCTCCAGGAAAGGACAGTCATTGAACATGCTCGACATATTCGTCACGCTGCCGGTGTTGAAGCTGCTCAAATCCAGCACCGTAAGTGCCTCGCACTCATGGAACATACTGCTCATGTCCGTGACCTTGCTTGTGTCAAAGCCTTCGAGCCCCGTAATGCTGCTCAGACTGCCGCACCCGGCGAACATACTGCCCAGGTTCGTCACCGTGCCTGTGTCAAATCCGCTCACGTTCACGGAAGTCATGCTGCTGCAATTCTGGAACATGCTGCTTGAGTCAGCGTTGAGCGGAATCTTCTTCCCGACATCCGTGAAACCTTCCGCATAGTAGAGGACACTCCCGCCGTCAAACCAGGCAAGCACGTCCGTTCCGGACTCGGCATCAGAGAGAAGGGCCGTCGTCGCCCAGGACGGCGGCGGGGTCGTGGAGGGGGCAAAGGATCCGACGGTCGCCATACCCAAAAGCACGGCGTTGATGTCGTCGCCGGTCTTCATAAGGGGAGGCTCCACCGCCAGCGACAGACTGAACTGGATGCCCTCGCTCACAATCTGGGTATTGCAGCCGGAGCGGACAACGCAGCCGTTTGCCCGCTTTACGTCGAGGCTGACGGTTATCTCCGTGCCCACCGCTATCTTGGGAATCTGGAGGTACACCAGTCCGTCGGCCGACATGGAGGCATCAGCCGAGTAATTCACCCCCACCCCGCTCATCGTCAGCGTAACGCTGCCGTCCGCAGACAGCCCTATTTCGCTGGCGGAGAGGGCAATCGTGTCCATATCATCGGGATTCCCCATGTTGCTCGTTTCGCCAGCAGCGTCACTGCTTGCTGCGTCAGCCTGGAAAAACGAAACCATGGAATCAACGTCACCGGAGTTGGAAAGTTCTATGATGTCATCAATGGTAAACGTCTTCGTGGGGTCTGAGCCGCTGCTTCCAGATGCCGACGAAGACGAACCGGCGGAAACTCCGTAGACCTGTTCGCTCGTGCCGTCAAGCTCGCCGTTGCCGCTACAGGAAGCAAGGGCAAACAAAAGACATACGCTGGAAAGGATGGCGGCAAGTCTTTTCATGATTGCTTCTATAATACCACAGCTTTTTGCAGCTGTCCACGAAAAATGCAGCTACGAAAACTGCGGACCTGAGCAGCACGGGGGCGGCCCGGAAATCCTGCTCCCGGGGCGCGCCCGGATCGGAGCCCGCACCGCTGCCAGTAGAAAAAAACTTAATATCAACTTAATTTTTGACCCTATTTTTAAATTTCTACTGTGCACAAATTCCGAATCTACTGTGCAGATGTGTCCAATCTGTACTGCAGGTTCAGACAACCTGCACAGTAGATTCAACGCATCTGTACTGTAGATTCAGGCAATCCATACCGTAGATTCAACGAATCTGCACAGTGGATTCACCCAATCCATACGGTAAACTCAGTCAAACTGCACCGCAGAATAGGGGAACTGACTGCCCATACTGACACGTTCCCCGCTATCTGATATAGTGGGGGCATGAACACATCTGACAACATACCGACATGGAATCTGGACGGCATCTTCAGCCAGTCCGGCACGGACGAATATACGGCATACCT
>CADBRC010000044.1 GCA_902796985.1 uncultured Spirochaetaceae bacterium | reverse complement strand
CTCACTGCCGCCGCTTTTGCCGGCAGCCGTATATGCGGCAACTTTCTTCTGCACAAAAAGCTCCTGTACGACAGGCGGCGCGCCCAGCCAGAGGTACGCTCCCCGGTAGAAGCCGCACTGCCAGCCCTGGAATGCTGCAATGTCGTCCTTCCAGCGGGCAAACGCGGCCAGCTCTTCCCGGCTTTCTTCCCGCTCACCGAAGTCCCCGCTCCGGAAGAACCAGTCAGCATCCGCCGCTGCGTGCTCCATGAACCATTCCAGATACTTCCACGCTGCGGCGGGGCTTTGCTGGTAAGCGGCAGAAAGGGAGACCGTCACGAGCGGGCAGCGTTCCTTCTGCAGGAAGGCGCAGGTCTCCCGGATAAACCGGAGCGGCCCGCCGTTTGTTTCACCCAGATAACCGCCCTCCGTACTCCCCGCCGCATCATACAGGTCCAGGTCGACCGTGACGGCAGAGGGCTTTTGCAGCTGCACTTCCTGCAGCCCCACAAAGTCCGTTATGTGGAAGGCTTCCTGCACCCGCCGGGCACTGCCGCCGTCCTTGCGTTCCGTGTTTGCTTCAAGCCAGCGCCGCCGGGCCGCCAGCTCCAGCGCATCCGCCGAATACCCGCAGACCCACCAGACCTCGTCTATAATGCCCCGGTCAATAAGCTGGCCCACCCAGTCATAGCTGTGGACGACGGAGGAATCCGCGTTTACGTCGTTATGCCGGTCAAAAAGCACAAGGGTAGAACAGCCCGTCCGTCCGCACCAGTCCTGCAGCACTTCAAAACTGAGGCCGTGCCGGTCGCTCAGGAAGTACACAGGCCGGGCCGCTTGCGGTGCGCAGGAGGCCAGGTAGAACAGGAGGGGGCAGAGCAGGACAGGAAAGATATGCCGCGCTTTCACGGGAGGCATTATAGCATAAAGGAATGAGTTTTGATATACTGCACGCGTTGCAGAGTATTGCACAATCTGGAGGAATATATGAAAACGTGTCGCCCGGCATTTGGCCCGGCCATTCTGATGATTTTGCTTGCGGCCAGTGCTGCATGCCTGAGTTCCTGCAAAAAGAAGGAAGCCGCCGCAGAGCAGGCTGCTTCCACCGAAGCAGTCCCGGTAGAGGAGGCTGCAGCTCCTGCAGCAGCCAGCCCCGCCGTACAGTCCGGAGCTTCCGGCGTTCAGTTTGCCTTTCAGCCCCTGTCCGGGGACTACCACACCGATGCGCATGCTGCCTACCTGAAGGACTCGTTCGCGTTTGCAAGCCTTGATCAGGACGGCAAGCTTGAGGGCGGTAAGACCTACCTCCTTGTCGCGAGCAACGAGGCCCAGCTTTACGGCGCGGACGCGTTCAGCTTCGTGAAAGGCCGCGAGGACTACGGCGACGGCAGCGAATGGGCGACGCTCAAGGATCCTGAGGGCATGAAGGGCGAGAGCATCCCTATCGGAAGCTTCTTCCCCAAGGAAAGCGTAGTCCGCTCAGGCGGCGAGGAGTGGTACGAGCAGGGCTACGGCTACTTCCTCTTCCAGGACAACTACAACTTCTTCTACAAGGTCAGCTGGAACGGCAAGGAAGGCTACGTCTTTGGCGCGGACCTGAAGGAAGTCTGGGTCCCCGAGGATGAGGCGGAAGGCGGATCTGCCCTCCAGATTATGGCGAAGCTCTATAAGACGGACGGCAAGCTTCAGGACTTCTACTCCTTTGCGGGAACAAAGCCCCTCGCACCCGGCGTGCAGGAGTCGCTGGAAAACGCGAGGCTTGCCATCCAGAAGACGAAGCCGGGCGAAATATGGCTCAGGACGGACGACCTGATCGACGCATATCAGGATATACCGGACACGACTCCCCTGTTCGTCACGACCGACCTCTTCAGCCACAGCCAGCACCGCATATTCGATACCCTTTTGCAGGACACCGAGGAGAACTTCTTTGCCCCCCGCCTCCTCACGCTGACGCAGAAGTTCATTGCCGCGCTCAGCGAGCGGACGGACGTGCCCGATGCCATCAAGGAGAAGGCAGTCGCCTACTTCCAGGTTCCCGAGCTTGTCCTGCGCTCCGCCCCGCAGAAAGTGCCGGACGAAGACAGCTGGCGGAACGAGTACAAATACGTGGAACCGGACCTTTCTTCTTTCATAAACGAATACAGCGAGGGAGTCCGGGCCGACTACGAGCAGGTGATGGAAGCCTCCGGCGCTGAAACGGCCCTCTTCCATACGATAGAGGACTTTTCCCAGTACAAGCCGCGCGGCCACTATACAAAGAACGGCATCCTCATGGCCTACTTCCGTGCCCAGATGTGGTACGGCCGCATCCATTTCACGATTGCCCAGTCGACTAACCCGGCGAACAGGCGCGAAAGCCTGATCATGGAGCCGATAGCCCTCTTCATCATCGACACCGTGAAGGACCGGCCCGATCTCTATGCCGAATGGCAGGCCCTCTTTGACCCCATCACGACCCTCATCGGCATGTCGGATGACCTTGGCTTTACCGACGTGCTCCCCCTCTGGAAGGAGCAGGGCATCGCGGACTTCAAGAGCTGGGTCAGCAGCACTGACAACATCTACGCGATAATGGAACTCTTTAACCAGAATCTCCGCCCCCCGCTGATCAGCGGCAACACGGGAGTCTCGGACAAGCAGGGGAACCCGCCGATGGGCTGGAGATTCATGGGGCAGAGATTCACATACGATTCCTACGTGCACCAGCAGGTCTGCGCCCCCCGCCTCTACGTGCGCGACCTGGTGCGCGGCCTTGACATAATGCGGGCCTTCGGCTCCAACGTTGCGGACTACATCTTCGCCCAGACGGACTACATCGAACCGGAGAGCGAGGACGGCGGCTACCAGGGTGGGCCGGAGCTCAAGCGGATTCTGGACAAGAACATGGCCTTCTTTGACTCCCAGAACGATGACTTCTGGACCCAGACCTACTACAACAACGTCCTTG
>CADBRC010000043.1 GCA_902796985.1 uncultured Spirochaetaceae bacterium | reverse complement strand
GTCCACGCTGGCTTACAGCCCTTTGGAACTGCGTTTCCTGAACCCGCTGACGGTTTTCCACGGAATGCACAACTGGAAGGACTACTTTACTGCGGACAATCCCTACAGCTGGGACGAGAGCGCATGCGCATACCTTGCGGTCAAAGCCTCATACGCTCTTACTAATAATGTTAGGATTTACGGCCTCTATGCTCAGGACCAGCTGCAGCTACCGTCCGAGATATCGAGGGGCAGCGACACAACTCCGAACGCGATGGGCGGGCAACTGGGCGTGGAGTCCTTCATACCGCTCTCCGAGGGCTACCTGCACTCGCGGGCGGAGGCCTACTACGCCATGCCTTACCTGTACATAAAAGAAAGCCCCAACTGGTCCATGATGCGGAGCTACACGGAGAACATAGGCTACTCCGACACCGAGGAGGCCCTCTACGAGTGGATAGGTTCGCCATTCGGCCCTGACACTGCAGCGTTCAAGGGATCGGTCGGCTACGAGGTGCCCGGCCGCTGGTCTCTCACGGCGACGGGCCTTGTCATGGCACGGGGCGAAATGTCCGGCACAAAGGTTTTCGACAATACATGGTGGCATGGGAACGACCAGTATTTTGCGAATCCGATGTCTCCTGTCAAGTTAAGGCCGTATGAGTCATACGATGTAAGAGATGATGTTAAGAATTGGGTTTTTCCGAACGCTAACAAGCAGGGAAACACGAATGCCAAAAAAAGACAGGGCCTGTCTACACCATCCGGCATGAACGGAGGGGTGAACGAGTATGTCCTCAACGCCGCCCTCAAGCTGACTTACGAGCCGTTCAATTATCTTTCCCTACAGGTTCAACCTTCTTACACCTATGTGTTGAATTCGGGCAACGTCGAGGGCAAGACCCGGCACGGGCCGGAGCTGTCTGTGTCTATTAAGATTAGGATTCCGGAGATGTTCAGGAAATGAAAGTCTTTCGTCTCCTAATATTATTAGTAATGCTCTTTCTCCTTGCCATCCCCGTTTCGGCCCAGATAAGCGTGGACCCGAACGATGACTTCTATGAGTATGCCCAGACATGGGAAATCCGCGGTCTGGTCAAAACCTTGCCTCCTGTCCGCCCTTATTCGCTCAACAGCATAAAGAATATCCTTCAGCAGGTCATCAAGCGGGGGAACAGGAAGGACGTGGAGCTTGCAGTTGCCTACTGGAACGAAATAAGCGGCAAACCCATGCGGGTGGAGTTTGAGGCTTACGGGAAAGGAAAGCTGAATATGACCAGCAAGACCGACGGTACTGATGTTGACCAGGACATGAGCAAGCTGCTCTGGGGGCGTTTTGCCCTTGCCGGTGACGGATACATCTTCCCTGACTTGCTTTCCATAGGCTATGATCTGGGCGTTCTCGCCAGAAGCAAAGAGAACGAGCTGCCTTTCCTTCCGTATTACACGAATTCTGCGTATGACGCAATACAGGATCCTGCGACGCTCGGTCCCCTGTACGGCTATATAGACATGAATGCCGCCGCATCCGTGGGGACGAGCGAGTTTTTTGCCCAGGCAGGGGTGAACCGTACGGGCTACGGGCCTTTCCCCAAGCGGGGTCTTGCCCTCAATGAGACTGCATACCACAGCGGGAATCTCTCGTACAACATCGTCAAGGACAAGTTCACCTTTACACAGCAATACTCGGCGATAGGTGCGACGAGGAGCTATGACGGGACAGGGCTTGAGCCTGAGAAGTTCCTGGCTTTCCATGCGCTGGAGTACCGCTTTACGCCGAAGTTTTCTGCCTCTTACTATGAGAGCATCGTTTACGGAAAGAGATTCGATTTATCATATTTCCTGCCCGTACCCTTTATGGCGGCGCAGGGTCTGGGAGGCAACTCCGACAACACCCAGCTGGGACTCCTGTTCAAGTATAAGCCTTTCCCCAATCTCCTGTGGGCGACGGATCTCTTTGTGGACGACTTTGACGTGAACGCCCTCGTCAAGGGCAGCCTGGACAGCAAGAACCGCTTTGCCCTGCAGACTGGCCTTATCTATGCCCCTGAGAATTCCTACTGTCGTAAGGTGAGCTTGGTTTATACTGCCGTAGCTCCCTACACCTATTCGCATTGGGAGTATGCCAACAGTAGGGATGAAATCGTTCCGGACCTCTACAATTATCAGAACTACACGAATAACGGCATCCCGATAGGTACGGCGTATGCTCCCAACAGCGATTCCATAGAGTTCAGCCTGGACTTTAAGCCTACCCAGAACCTGAGGATAGGGGTCGGCTCATCGCTGATGCGGCATGCGAACATAGCAGAGAGCCTGGACACGGACGAGGCGATGGAATACCTTTCGTCTGAATCAGGCACGTATGCAACTAACGGCAGCCTGTTCGAGCACTCGATGTTCTCAGGCGGAGACCACGTGGAGAGCGCATGGAATGCCCTGAACTTCCTGAATCAGGAGAATAAGATGTACGTCGTGCAGGCCAGGTTCGACATGGACTGGACGATTGCAAAGACTGCATTCGGCTCCTTTACGCTGAATCTGGGCAACGTCTTCCAGTACACGCACAACAAGGGCGTGGACAGCCAGCTGTATCCGGGGACGGGGATTGACAGTAAGATTTACTCTGTCAATGGAAAGTTCTGGGTTGGAAACAAAAGTTTTGACTCCAGAAAAGAGGCAAGGGAAACTCTCTTTAAGGATAGCTACAAGGATGTTGTCAAAGACTATCATGACAAGTGGGTGCGTAATTTCCGTGACGAGCTTTCCGACTACGTGTTCATAGGCTTCACCTATAAGTTCTAGCGGGTAATCCTGTACAGCTCAATCGCCGCATCCTGGAAGTCTGAGAAGCAGAGCAGGCTTCCGTCATCTGACACGTCAAGTCCCGTCGGCTGGTTTCCGCCCTCGAAGGTCTCAATGATACTCATGTCTTCCGTATCGATGATGTGGATTTTCCCGTTGGAGGGGCTTCGTTTTGTATAGTCCTCAGGGTTGTTCGGCCCCCTCGTGGAGACAAAGAGGTAGCGGCTGCCGCCAAGCAGGTCAATCGTGTTGGGATTGCGGTAGACCTTGCACTGTCCCGTTATTTTGAATGTCTTTAGGTCAATCTTATACACCTGCCTGTTGTACATATCGCTTACGAATGCTGTTAGTTTATCGTCCGTACAAACGATGTGCCGCATGCAGGAATTGGCTATTTGTATTAGTTTTGTCTGCTTTCCCGTGTCTACATCGAATTTTTCTATTATTCCGGAGTCGAACGAAAGGCTGACGAGGTTTTTGCCCCCATCCAGGAAGAGCATGCCGCGGGGGGCTTTCCCTGTTGGTATTAGGCGGATAAGCTTGCCTGTCTCATAATCCAGAAGCGAAATGTCATTGGAAACCCAGTTGGAAACCGCCAGCAGGTCTTTTTCCGGCGACCAGGCGATGAATTTGGACCAGGTACCGCCGGTTTTAATCGTCCGCTTGTATTCAAAGCCGGGCCAGCTGTATTCGTAGAGGTTACCGGTCGTCATCTGGGAGACAAGAAAAACGCCTTTCTCCGGGATGAAAAGCCCCTCTGCGAAGCCTTGTTTGTCTGCGTTTGGAGGAGAAATCCGCCGTACGACTTTTTTTTCTTCCACGCTGAACACATCAAAGCCCGTGTCCTCTAGGAGAGGGAGCAGGACATACCTGCCGTCGGGAGAGAAAAGCACCTGCTTGGGCTGCTTGCCGCAGGGGTAGACGCCGATTTTCTCCACGGAGACAGGGACTGCCTTCTCTGCTGTACAAGGCAGAATGGCGAGGACGACGGCAAGGACAATGCCGGAAACGATTGCTTTCATAGGGAAAGTATAGCATGGTAATATAGGAAAGGGAAGAATCATGTTTTTTTCTTTTTTTTACTTTTCGTGTTTTTGCCTCTTGACATTTTTTGCTGTTTCCTATAAAGTATTTTCATCGCAAGCCGCTATAGCTCAGTTGGTAGAGCACGTGATTTGTAATCTCGGGGTCCAAGGTTCGAGTCCCTGTGGCGGCTTCAATAAGTTTCATGGGGAGTTTCCCGAGTGGTCAAAGGGGACAGACTGTAAATCTGCTGCCTCGTGCTTCGTAGGTTCGAATCCTTCACTCCCCATTTCTGAAAGTCCCTGCATTGTGCAGGGACTTTTTTTTGCCTTGCTCCCTTTCTACCCGGGATGGGACTGAGGTTTGTGAGAGGGGCAGCTGCATAAGTCCGGACGTGCTGTGCAACTGCACGAGAACTAAATCGGGAGCCTATGGACGACGATTCTCTTTCTTTTTTTACGGACTGGCTTGACCGCTACCTGAATTTTGAGCATAACCCCAAGAAAGGCATTTTCTGGTTGGACACGATGGATTTCTTCACGGAAAGGCTGGGGCATCCTGAGCGCGCCTACCGCTGTCTGCATGTCGCCGGTTCCAAGGGGAAGGGGAGCATGTCGATGATGGCAGCCTGCATCCTTGAGGAGGCGGGATTCAAGGCGGGGGTCTATACGTCGCCTCATATAAGTGATTTCCGCGAACGGGTCACACGGCCCGGCTCATTCTTTCCGGATCCGGTATATGAGGATGCTGCCCGCGAGCTGATTGCCGTAGTTGACTCCACTGGCGATGACGAACTTCCCGGCGGGCGCCGGCCGACGTGGTTCGAGCTGGTTACCCTTTTTGCCATGCTCTGCTTCAGGCGGGCGGGCATGGACTGGGTTGTCTGGGAGGTTGGCCTTGGGGGCAGGCTCGATTCAACTAACATTGTTAGGCCAGACTGTTGCCTTATCGGACCGATTGAGAAAGAGCATACGGAGTTCCTTGGTGACACTCTTGAGGCAATAGCGGGCGAGAAGGCTGGGATTATAAAGAAAGGCGTTCCCGTCATCGTTGCCTCCCAGCAGACTGGGAGTGTCCGGGATGTATTCCGGGGAAGGGCTGCCGAATGTGAAAGTCCCATTATCTTTGCTGACGAGGAAGCCTGTGCCGGGGTTACCGGTTATGGGCAGGCCGGATCGGGGCAGGGAACGGCTTTCGGCATGGAGGTCTGCATAAGCTCTTCGCATTTCTCCCGCCCGCTCAGAACGATCATGCGGCTCCTGGGACAGTTCCAGGCGGACAACGCCGCCCTTGTCGCCCTCGCGC
>CADBRC010000042.1 GCA_902796985.1 uncultured Spirochaetaceae bacterium | reverse complement strand
TTAGAGGATGCCGCCGAGTCGTAAGTCGCTATAATCTCGCGACTTACGACATCGCATTTTCAGAGTTACCTCGGAACCGACAGCGTAGCCTCAAGGCAAAACTGAAGTTTTTCGAGGTTCCCTTATGATTCATCCACTTGCCGTAGGCGAGTGAGGGGAGAAAACAGAATGAATGGAAAGAAAATGTCGCTCCGGACGGAGGTCCTGGTGGGGACGATCGGCTCCATGCTGGCCGTCACGCTGTTTCTGAGCGTGTCCCACACCCTGCTGCTCCAGCATGTGGTGAACGCGTCCACCGTCAGGTCGGTGAACCAGACGATAGAGACGCTGAGCTGGGAGATCTCCTCGGTCTTCACGCCCTATGAAATTCGGGTCAACGACGTGGCCCTGGCAGCCTCCTCGGGGGCAGAAAAATCCTCGCTGAACAGGATGGTCCACAAGGCCGTGGAATTCCTGAATTCCATGGACAACGACATCTACTACGCCACGACGGTCTCCCGCTACGAGGAGGGCGGCTTCTATATAGACGGCACGGACTGGGACCCCGACCCCGACTGGGTTCCGAGCTCGCGCGACTGGTGGAAGGACGCGGTCGCCGCAGGCGGCAAGGTCGTCATGGGCGAGCCCTACGTGGACGCGATGGAAGGAACCCTGTGCGTGACCCTTTCGTGCGCCGCCTACACCGACGGGGGCGAACTGGTGGGCGTGGCCGCCGCGGACATCTATCTGAACGACCTGAGCGAGCTGGTCAAGGCCATAAAGCTTTCGGACAACAGCCGGATAAACATCGTCACGAAGGACGGCCTGTACCTGACCCACGACGACTTTTCCGCGATCATGAAGCGCAACTACTTTGACGATGTGCCGTCCAAGTCCGTGAACCGCTCCAGCTTCCTGGACGGCACGGCCAAGGCCTTCACGGACGGCAGGTCTTTCTACGGCGTGCAGCCGATCGAAGGCAAGGACTGGTTCATCGTGGTTGAAGGGCCTGAATCCGACTTTTCCGGCAGCTACGTCAGGCTCATCATCTTCGTCATGCTGGGGCTTGCCGGCATCGTCATCCTGATGGCCGTGATAGACGCGATTCTTTCCAACCGCGTGGCCCGCTGCTTCAAGGCCGTCGCCTCCGGCTGCGAGCTGATCGCCAACGGCGACTTCTCCCGGAAGTACCCCGACTACTTCACGACCGAGGCCTCCATGCTGTCTAACGGATTCAACCTGTTCTCCGAGCGACTGCAGGGCATGATCGGGACTATCAAGAACTCCAGTTCCACGCTGGACGTGGTGTCCAAGAACATGAAGGCGAGCGTCGCCTCCGTCTCCGACTCCATGACGAGCATCCGCATGAGCATCGGCACGGTGCAGGAGCAGATGCAGAGCCAGTCCGACAGCTTTGACGTGGCTTCCGGCGTCATCAATGACGTCGCCTCCAACATCTCCACCGTGAGCAAGGTGATAGGCGCGCAGACCCAGAGCATCCGCGAGTCGTCCGCGTCGGTCGGCCAGCTGGTGAAGAGCATAGAGCAGGTGAGCGGCACCATGGAGAGCATGGCGAACTCCTTCGGCCAGCTGGACAACGCCGCCCAGAACGGCATGGCCAAGCAGGAGCGCGTGAACGAGCGCATCTCCCAGATCGAGCAGCAGTCCAAGATGCTGCAGGAGGCCAACACCGCAATCGCCTCCATAGCGAGCCAGACCAACCTGCTCGCCATGAACGCGGCAATCGAGGCAGCCCACGCAGGCGAGGCGGGCAAAGGCTTCGCGGTCGTCGCGGACGAGATCCGCAAGCTGTCCGAGACCTCCTCCAGCCAGTCCAAGACAATCGGAGAGCAGCTCAAGAACATCAAGGACAGCATCGGCGAAATCGTGTCCGCCTCGCAGGAGTCCAGCGCGGCCTTCTCCGGGGTGTCGGAGCGGATCCATGAGACGGACGCGCTTGTGCAGTCGGTGCGCGTGTCGCTGGAAAGCCAGAACGAGGACTCGCGCGGCGTGATTGCCTCGCTCGCGGAGATGGACCGGACGGCGGAGGACGTGCGCAGCTCGTCGGGCAAGATGGCGGACGGCAGCCGCAGGATCATCGAGGAGATGGACAAGCTGCGCGCCTCGCTCCAGGCGGTGCAGTCCAGCATGGCCAGCATGTCCGACACCGCCCAGGGGGTCGTCAAAAGCGGCATGCGACTGGACAAGAGCGTGGAGGAGCTGGACTCGAACGTGACCCAGCTGAGCACCGACGTGCGCAAGTTCAAGACCGA
>CADBRC010000041.1 GCA_902796985.1 uncultured Spirochaetaceae bacterium | reverse complement strand
GCTTGCGGAGAAGGTGGGCATAACGCTCGCGAACATATCCATACTGAAAAACGGCAAGGCGAAGGCCGTCCGGATGGAGACGCTGGATAAAATCTGCGCCGCCTTGGACTGCCAGCCGGGCGACATACTGGAATATATCCCCGGTCCCGCGGAGGAGGCAGGGGGCGGACCGGACGGTCAGAACGAAGGAGGAAACTGAGAATGGACAATGTGGAAAGCCTTGAGGATATGTGGAAGCGGGAGGCTGCGGCCGCCTCGCTGGATGCCGTCGGCACCGTGTCGGAGGAAAGCGAGGAGGCCCGGGCGGAACGGGTCAGGATATGGAAGGGCCTTGCCCTGCCTTCGCTCGCGCTCGGTCTGCTCAGCAGCCTGCTCGTCTACGGGAATCCTGCGTCCGTGACGATGCTGCCCTTTGTCATCGCCGTCGTCATCTTCTGCCGTCATGTCATGCGCCTGGCGGGTATCAGCGTCAAGCGGGGCAGCGCCTTCTGCCTCGCGGTCATGCTGCTGCTCGCTCTGTCGGACTGCCTGACGGACAATGCGTTCATCATCTTCTGCAACAACCTGGGCATCTGCCTTGTCCTTGCGGTCGGCCTGCTCCACAATTTCTGCGATGACAGCCGCTGGCAGCTGGGCACCTACTTTGCCCGGATGCTCCGCTGTGCCGGGGGCACGATTGAATCTTTGGGCGATGCGGTGAGCGACCTGCTGGCGTGGAAAAAGGCGACGGGGAAGGGGAGCAAGACCGCCCTCTCCGTGCTTGCGGGCGCGGCGATTTCCGCACCGCTGCTCGCGCTCGTCATATCCCTGCTCTGCTCGGCGGACGAACGCTATGCCGCGCAGTTGGGCTGGCTGTTCGGCCACGTACAGGCCGCCCCCGCAGCACGGGTGTGTCTGTTCACCCTGGCGGCAATCCTTGCCTCCTACTGCACGAGCCGATTCCTGGTCAAGCGGAATCTCCCTTCCGAAGTGAAGGAGAAGCGGCAGTTCCCCGCCGCGGTCGCGCTGACCATGCTGACCCTTTTCTGCCTTGTCTATGTCAGCTTCGTGTGCAGCCAGTTCGTCCCTCCGCCGGAGGGGACGGTCTCATATGCCGGAACGGCGCGCGAGGGCTTCTTCCAGCTGCTTGCGGTCAGCATCATAAACGTCATCATCGTGCAGGCGGTTCTGGCACGCTTCGGGGACTGCATCCCGCTGAAAGTCCTGCTTTCCGTCTTCTGTGCCTGCACCTACGTGATGATTGCTTCCGCCGCCCTCCGCATGTTCCGCTACATCGGCCACTACGGACAGCTGACCTTCCTGCGCGTCCTTGTCCTGTGGACGCTCGCCGTCCTGGCCTTGCTGCTTGCGGGGCAGGTCGTGCAGGTACTCTCGCGCCGCTTCCCCCTCTTCCGCTACGGATTCGCCGCCGTCTGCGTCTGCTATGCCGCGCTCTCGCTCGCCCGCCCCGACTACTGGATCGCCAGCTACAACCTGTCGCGGCTGGAGCAGGACGGGATGAAGCTGGATTACCGGGATATCGCCGAACTTGAGATGCTTGCCCGGAAGACCTCCTGCGACGCCGCCCCCGCCTTTGCGCGCTCCGGCAGGCTTTCGGCGAAGGGAGGAGGCCGGGAGTTCTTCTACCGGGATACAGTCATGGAAAAGCTGGAAGACAGGCCGCTCTCGCTCCGCACGTGGAACTTCTCACGTGCGAGGGCCCGGGAGCTGCTGCAGGAGTAAGACCCAGGCCGGGGTATACGCAGTCTGAGTTACACGTTGGCCGGGCGCCTTGCAGCAGGGACACACGCTGGCTGCGGGGTATACGCCCGGGTGATGCGCAGACCGAGCTGCACACCGGCCGGGCGACAGGCTATAAGGAAAGGACGGTATTTATTTATGTCGCATGTTTTTTTGGTTTTGCTGATTGCATTTTTGCTAGGAGTCCCTTTCGTACTCACCTTCCTCAACCTCTGGAATCTGCTTGCAAAACGAAAGCTTATCCCGCGGGTCCTGCTGCTTCTCACGGTGGTTTTGGGCATTGGTTTTTATTGGGTCCATCTCGGTATCTTTGATGTGACTGGCGTGGAATGGAACGAGGCTGTCTATGCCAGAGAGCGTCATGCACCGGTTTCCAACG
>CADBRC010000040.1 GCA_902796985.1 uncultured Spirochaetaceae bacterium | reverse complement strand
TTTTTTCTCCACGGTGACACTCTATGACACCCTAGGCGGTTTATACTGTATTTCGTAATCTCGCAGGCCCCCTGAGGGAACGCGGGCAGGAGGTACAGTATGGAAAAGCAGATTCTGGTTGCGTGTGGAACGGCGTGGTTCGAGTTCACCAAGAGCCGGACGGGACAGCTTGACTTCGCGGGCAGGCTAGATGGGCCAGCTCCCGATGTGACTGGCTGGCAGGAACTTGCGGGAAGCGGGTATTTCTCGCCCAGCTACTACACCTACCTTTGTGACGGTTTGAACATGACGCCCCGCGTCTTTGT
Organism: uncultured Spirochaetaceae bacterium; assembly: GCA_902796985.1. Classification (GTDB taxonomy): domain Bacteria; phylum Spirochaetota; class Spirochaetia; order Treponematales; family Treponemataceae; genus Treponema_D. The sequence goes on along the minus strand of CADBRC010000040.1, from coordinate 2,196 downwards.
TGCACCCGGCGTCGATGTGTCGGGCCGTGACGTGTATGCCTACCTGCTTCATGTCGGCGCGCTGCTTGCCGCCGTGGACGCAAAGGATTCCCTGCTTGCGGGGGAGCTGTACCTGCGCCGTAAGGAGACCTTTGAAAGTTTTGCCCGGCTCACGCAGTATATAATGGAAGATTTGAGCGTGGAAATCCTCTTTTCCCTGTGCTTCGGCCGCATGAGCAACGCGGACGAAGACGACGTTCCGCTCGTGCTGGACAGCGCACGGCAGAAGCTGGACTTTGACCCTTCGCGCCAAACCCTTGAGCAGGCGTTTATCCGCTGCTTCAAGGAACAGCGCTGCACGTTCACGCTGCCCCTCGTGGGGACGAACTTCTACGACTGGGATGCCGAACCGGAAGTCCTTCGCCACCTCTGCGACAAGCTTGCCGTTGATGACTTTCTTGAGCATGCCCAGAAGATCCGCCGTGCCAAGCACGACTTTTACGCTTCGCTCAGGACCGTGGTGCAGGCGGAACCGTACAATCCCCACGACCAGTATGCGATTCTTGCGAGCATCGAAGGGATAGAGTCCAAAATCTGCGGAAACGTCGGCTTGGAAAAGGTCGGCCACATCCGCGCGATCGCCGCCAGGGCAATCCGCCTTGCCAAGCCCCAGCAGATGGGCTATGAGGCAAAGCTTGCCCGCCTTTCAAAGCGGGACATCGTGGTGCAGGTCACGGTGTAGGATGGTCTGCCTGTAAGCCGGGCAAATGCTCCGGGGCTGTTCATTATAAACTCGATTGGCTCCGACGGGGGGGGCATGACCGCAAGGCGTTTTATAGCCTAATGTTTATATTTCTTGACAATAATAGACATGTTGTCTATAATTATAAACGTTATGGGTAAAAACGCCGTAGTCCTTCTGCCGTGCCTCCAGTCGCTCCTTTCCGAGATGGGAGAGAACATAAAGCTTGCACGCCTCAGACGCAACCTGTCCGCGGAGCTTGTGGCGCAGCGGGCGGGTATAAGCCGGGCAACGCTCTGGGCGGTGGAAAAGGGTTCTCCCTCCGTGGCGATGGGCATCTATCTTTCTGTGCTCAATGCACTGAAGCTTGAAAAGGATATCCTTCTGTTGGCAAAGGATGACGAGCTTGGACGTAAACTGCAGGACCTCAAGCTCCCCGTGCGGAGGCGCGCTCCTAAGACAGGCGGCGTTTGATGGCAAAGAGAATACTCGTATACGCAGACTGGGCACCGCTTGTACAGGCAACCTTGATTGGAGAACTCCACGCCGACCTGCTGAGGGGCAGGGAAATCTTTTCATTCGAATATGATGCAGGATGGCTCAAAGGGGACGGGCTTTCTTTCTTCGACCCGGACTTGTCGCTATTCCCTGGCCGTCAGTTTGTTCCGCAGGACAAGAAGCTGTTCGGTGTCTTCACAGATTCCTGCCCGGACCGATGGGGCCGGCTCTTGATGAAAAGGCGGGAGGCCATCCAAGCGAGGGAAGCTGGTCGTCCTGAAAGGAAGCTTACCGAAAGCGATTTTCTTCTCGGGATACAGGATATTGCACGGACTGGAGCTTTGCGCTTCAAGACAGAGAAGGAAGGAGCCTTTCTTGCAGACAGCTCAAGATACTCTGTTCCGGTCTGGGCTCAAATCCGAGAGCTTGAGGATGCGGCTTTTCACTTTGATGCCGGGGACGGGTCAGAGTCTGACGTAAAAAAATGGCTCTCATTGCTTCTGTCGCCGGGTTCATCCTTGGGCGGTGCAAGGCCAAAAGCTACGGTGCAGGACACGGACGGAAATCTGTGGATTGCAAAGTTTCCGTCAAAATATGATGAGAACAACTGCGGTGCATGGGAAATGGTATGCCACGAGCTGGCGGCCATGTGCGGGTTGCATGTGCCTGATGCGAAATGCGAGCGTTTCTCCAAGAACGGAAGCACTTTTCTTGTAAAACGCTTCGACAGGAGCAACGGCCGTAGGCTTCACTTCATTTCCGCGATGACGCGGCTCGGCAAGACGGACGGAGAGAATTCTGACGGCACAAGCTACCTTGACCTTGCACAGGCTATACGGCAGAACGGTTCCCGCCCTAAAGATGATTTGCGGGAACTTTGGAAAAGGATTGCATTCAGCGTCGCGGTAACAAACACCGATGACCACCTGCGGAACCACGGTTTTCTGCTCGACACACAGTCATTACGGCTTTCCCCC
>CADBRC010000039.1 GCA_902796985.1 uncultured Spirochaetaceae bacterium | reverse complement strand
GGTGTCGGACTTCTCCTTCTCTACGGCAAGTTCTTTAGTCCGTTCCTTGACCAGGCCCTCCAGCCTCAAGTTCTCCCTGACCATCCGCCGTTCCTTCAGGTAAATCGCCGTGAAGATGGCCGTGAGCGAGGCGACGGCGACCGCGATCCAGAACCAGGTCGTCTGCCAGATGTAGGGCTTCTGCAGGAAAAGCATGGTCTGCGCCTTTTCGGACATGTTGCCGTCTCCGTTTATCGCGTAGACCGTGAAGGTGTGCTTGCCCGGCTTGAGGTTGGTGTATGAAACCGTCCTGTTTGTGTTCGGCTGCGACAGCTCGTCGTCGAAGCCCGTCAGCTGGTGGGAGAACAGGATCCGTTCCGGCGCATCGAAGCTGAGACCCGTGAACTTGATGTCCACGCGCTTGGTGCCCGGCTTGAGCTCGATGACATCGGAGAAGTCCTTGTGCTCCACCGTGTCTACCCGGATGCTCTCTATGCAGACGAGCGGCAGGATCTGGCTCTCCTGGACTTTGACCGGGTTGTACACGGCCACGCCGTCCACCATGGGGAACCAGAGGCGGCCGTCCCTGTCGCAGATGCTGACTGCCGTTGACGTCGCGCCGTCGGAGTCCAGGCCGTCGTTCTTGTTATAGAACTTGGGAACCAGTTCCTCCTGCCTGCCCCCTGCGACCTCAGCCAGGTCGTCGAAAGGAATGGAGGAAACCCCGTAGTTGCTTGTTATCCAGACATTTCCGCGCTTGTCGGGCACAAGCTGGAAGACCGAGTCGGTGCCGAGCCCCTGCTCTGCACGGACGACATCGAAGAGGACGGGAACCCGTTCAAGCGAGCTGTCGTAGGCGGGGCAGCGGGTCAGGCCGCTTCCCGTGCATATCCAGTAGGCTCCCTTGCTGTCCTGCCAGACCTTGAAGATGACGTTGCCCGCAAGGCCGTTGCCGGTCGTAATCCTGCCGATGAACTTCTCATGCCTCATCAGGTAAACGCCGCCGCCGTCCGTACCTATCCAGAGCATCTCGTTCGCATCCAGGTAGAGGCACATGACGTACTCGTTCTCAAGTCCGTCCAGCTGCTTGAAGCTGACTATGCTTCCGTCCGTATGGATTATGCTCAGGCCGGTAGTTGTCCCGACGTACAGCTCTCCCCCCTTCCCTTCTATGGCGACGCGGACTTTGTTGCCCGCAAGACCCTCGTCCGTGCTCCAGCTTGTGATCCTGCCGCCCGCCGGGTCGTAGCGGAGCTGGCCGGGCTTCTTGTAGCAGCTGACCAGTATGTCGCCGTTCCCGGTTACGCCGACGTGGCGGATGCGGATGTCCTTCGTGTATTCGGTCAGGGTGTTGGTCTCCGGCTGTCCGTCCACGTAGCAGATAACGCCGCTGTCCGTGCCGACCCAGATCCTGCCGTCCAGCCCTTCTGCAATCGCATTGCTCGTCATGCCCGTACGGAACATCTTGAAGCGGCTCCGGGTCATCTTCCCGATTCCGTTCCTGTCCGTCGCTATCCAGATGTTGCCCTCGCGGTCAGCGATAATCCTGTTTATCTTTGCTTTCTGTACCCCGTCCTTGTCGCAGACGGTGAATTTGCCCCCGCTGTAGACGACGAGCCCGGCCTCCGTGCCGAACCACATTGTCCCGTCCTTGTCCTGATAAATCGCCGTGACCGGGGTATCGTCCAGAATCGTCCCCGTATATACGGCTTCCGCTTCGCCGTCCGTTATCCTGACCAGACCCGCCGTGTCCGTGCCGACCCAGAAACTGCCGTCCAGATCCTGGCAGACTTCGGTGACTGCGTAATCGCCGAATTTGTCCATGGACGGAATCGTGCGGAACAGTCCGTCCTTAAAGACGAACAGGCCCCGGTCGTTTTCGGTCGTCAGCCATACCTGCCCGTCCCTGTCACAGAAGAGCTGGGTGGAGATGACGCCCTTGGAGACTGTGCCCGCCTCGAACTGGGGGTTTATCAGGTGTCGGCTCTTGGTCATGTAGACGACGCCGCCCGCCGTGCCGACCCAGACGTTCTTGTCTGCGTCCTCGACGATGGCGCGTATGGAGTTGTTGGGGAGGCCGTTCTGCGTCGTGAAGGTCATGTTGCCGTCGGGCTGGAGGAGCTGGATGCCCTCGTCGTTGGAGCCTATCCAGAGGTTGCCGGACTTGTCTTCCATGACGACGCGGACTGAGGCGAAGGTGAGCCCGTTGTCCTTGCTGCGCCGCATCGTCGTGAAGGCCACTCCGTCAAAGCGGACCAGGCCCTCGTATGTGCCGATGTTTATGAAACCGTCGCTTGTCTGTATGATGTCGGTTGCAGTGGTACCGGTCAGCCCTCCGAAGGAACTCCACTGCTGGTACACGTAGTTGTCAAAAAAAGAGGCCTGAGCCGCAAGAAGCGCAGGGCCCAGAAGCCCCGCCAGAATGAATGCGAGCACTTTCTTCATATTATCCATTTTAGCGCAAACGGGGGGATTTTGGCAAGTTTCCGTTTTTTTTACTGGAAATATCGTGCGACTGGGTGTACACTATATGGATATGGACGTATCACTTTTGAACCCGTTTTTATCCTCGTGTCAGGAAGCATTCTCCCAGATGTTCAACATCGCCCCGCAGAACAAGGATCCCTATCTGCTTCACCCCGGGACGCATCCGTGGGAAATCTCCGGGATTGTCGGGGTTTCGGGGGACGAGATAGGCATAGTCGCGTTCAGGCTGCACAAGCTCCTTGCCAGCAAGATGCTGGAGATTTCGGGCATTACCGTGGATACCGAAGAGGAGCGGGATGCAATGGAAAAAGACCTTGTCACGGAGTTCACCAACATCATAACCGGAAACGCCGTCTCCGCCATAACGAACAGGAACATCTCCGTGTCCGCCCCCTTCGTCCTGTCCGGGCCCAATCACGAAATTTCATGGCCCAGAAACACGAAAATCATAGCCGTTCCCTTCATAACCAGGCAGGGAACGTTCGAAGTGGACCTCTGTTTTAAGGACAGATAGCGTTCGTTTTTTCTTCTGATATTAAAGCTGTTTCGCACGACCCCCGGCATACGGGCAGCCGCTGAAGGAGCAGCTTGCGGGCTGCAAGCTGCTCTGCGTTCCCGCCGCTTTACAGGCCGGCAGGTTCCTCGTTCTCGGCTTCGTCCTCCTCATCGGGAATGAAGGTATCGGACCATGCCTTCAGTATCGCATCGTTGACCGCATCTGACATGTTCAGCGTTGCGACCGACTCGAACAGGGCCTGCTTCTTGTCCAGGTCTGTGGTCTTGGCAATGTTGCTGAGGATTTTGAACGCAGTGATGTCGTCCAGCTCGCTGCTGATTTTGGAGGCCTTCACGTAGACCGTGCGGACGGCGTACAGGCGCTCGGAGTAGTAGCTCACCTCGGTTATGTCTATGCCGCCGGTTGCACTCACGGTGTCTCCCACTGCAACGACCGAGCCCATGTCCAGGTGCGAGTTTATCACGTCTGCAAGGTTCTTCGTATTGTACATGGCAGAGTCCTCCACGAGGACGGCAGGCTTTTTCCGCATGACGAAGCGGTTTGAGATGGCCCAGTAGCTCTTTCCGTCGTACTTCACCTGTGCGAAGGTCAGGGTCTTTCCCTTGGAGCCGTCATATTCCGCCTCCTTTATTTTTGCGACGGGATTACCGGAAGCGTCCGTCTCGCCGGTCGTCTCCACGCTGATTGCCGTTCCCTCGCTCATCTTCACTGAGGCCGACATGATGCCGTCCTTCTGTTCTGCCCAGAGCCAGCCCCCTTCCTGCAGGAATACACCGGGAACGCTCTCCGCAAAAGCCGTGAGTCCGGCAGCCAGCATTACGCCCAAAAGAACCGCATATCTTTTTGCTTTCATAATCACTCTCCTCTTAGTTCAGCCAGTCTTCCGGGTCGACCCCGGCATATTCCTTCTCGAGCAGATCCAGGAACATGTCCTGCATCATGTCAGGCAGCTCGAACGACAAGGCTGTTTCGAACAAATCCTTGCGGGCAACGGGGTCGGTCAGCACGGACTCGCCCTTGGAGTCTTTCTCCATCAGCTTGTTTGCTATCTGCATGGCGAGCAGGGTGTTCGCGGTAATGCTGATGGAATCCTTTGCAAGGTAGGCTCCCTCAATCAGACGGGAATTTACGTAGGCGTTGGCCTTGACGTATTTGTCCGCATAGGGGCTGGAGGCGGTATCCACGCCGTCATTGATGACGCCGATGACGGTCCCGAAGTCCAGCTTCTTGTCACCCATTGCATCGGGACTGGGCTTCGTGAAGATGAACGCATTGCCTCCCACGACGACCGCCGGAGTCGCATCCACGACTATTGAATAGTCCTGCGCCCAGTAGTCATGCCCCTCGAACTCTATGTGGATGAAGTCGCGCTTCTGGTTGTCCGTCGTGCGGACGACCTGCCGCTTTGTCTCCGCCCTGTCGCCGGATGAAGGATCGCTGGAGCCGTAGGCCTGTACCCTGGTGCCGGGAACGGCGTATTCCACCCATTTCATCGTGTCCTCGTCGGTGAGCCTCCAGAAGCCGCCGGCGATCATCACTGAGTTTATCATCTCAACTTTGGTCTCGGGCGCGGAGGCGGGAGTCTCCTGCACCGGAACCTGTTCCTGCTTGGCCGCAGGGGCCGACGTCTTCTTGCATCCCGCAAGCAGCAGCATGACCGTAAAAGCGCATGCACATATCTTTTTCATATACACTCCTGTTATTTTGGGTTTACTATAATGCCACAGATTTTGATTTGGGGGAAGCCCCGGCCCGCCTCATGCAGGCCCGGTCCGCATGTAGTCACGGCCCGCATGTAGTCACGGCCCGCCGCAAAATCCTTGATGTTTCCGCCCGGCTTAACTATAATGGGACTATGGAATACCTTGTCCTTTTGGGGCTCGTCATCTTCATCTTCTTCATGCTCCGCTTCATCGTCAGCTCCGACCGGGAGGAAAAGAAGGGCAGGCTCAAGAAAGCCAATGACGAGGCGCAGAAGAAGGCGGAGGCCCGGGGACTTCTGGTCAGCTGCCCCCTCTGCTCCAGTCCGCTTGCGAAGGGTGAGGACATCGTAAGCAAGGTCTACCGGCCCATGAACGTCCCCGACCAGCTCTGTACGATAGACGGCTGCCCCCACTGCTTTCCCAGGCCGGAGCCGGGCCTCAGGCGGGTCTGCCCGGTGTGCGGCAAGGAGGTTCCGCTCAAGACCGGGCACCTGAACGCCCGCCTGTTCAACTACGAGGACGGCAAGAAGCACGTGGTCGTCACGGGCTGCACGGAATGCAGCAAGGGGAACAAGAAGTAGGATATGGGAAGCATCAAGGCAGTCATAGAGATAGGTTCGACGGGCATCAGGATGCTCGTTGCCGAGACCACGGACGACAAGAAGCGCAACATACTGGACCGCTCGGAATTCCCCGCCAACATCGGGCGGGACGTGTTTACCTCCCGCTACATCAGCCGCGACACCCTGCTGAACGCCCAGCGCATACTGAACCGTTTCGGCGAGCAGCTCGCGTCCTGGGGGCTTACGCGGGAGGAGACCCTTGTCCTCGGCACCTCCGCAGTCCGCGAGGCCCTGAACCGCGACCCCTTCGTGGACCGGATAAAGATAAAGACCGGCTTCACTGTCCGCGTCATAGACGGCATAGAAGAGAACCGCCTGATGTACATCGCGGTGACCGAATGCCTCAAGGATGAGAGCTTTTCCGTCCGCCAGAGCAATTCGATAATCCTGGACATCTCCGGCGGAGCGACTGAGATGATGCTGATGGAAAAGGGCAGCATCGTCGGTGCGCATTCGCTCAGGCTCGGTACCGTCATAATCGGCCAGCAGATTCACTCGATGACCGGGAATACCGACGACGCGCTGCGCTTCGTTGCGGAATTCATCAGCAATACCCGCGTCATGCTGAACGAGGAGATGAACCTGGGCAAGGTCCAGCAGTTCATTGCCTTGGGCCGGGACATGCAGATTGCAGCGATTTTCGCGGGCTACCCGGTCTCCACCTTCCTCTGGGAGATTGACCGGGACAAATTCGACGCATTCGTCGATGAAATTGAGAACTACTCCGAGGAGGAATGCGTCGCCCGCTTCAAGATGAGCTACGGCGAGGCCAAAACCTTCCGCATCTCTCTTCTGACATACCGGCAGTTCGTCTCGCTGACTAACGTACAGACCATCGTTGTCCCCGAGACCTCAATCCGGGAGGGTGCGCTGATTGCCGGTTCGGACGGGGGCGGAGGAGCCCTGCGGGAAGAGTTCTCCGAGCAGATTGTCGCGAGCGCGAGGACCCTGCTCAGGAAGTACAAGGGCGACGAGAAGCACGCCGAGTTTGTCCGCAAGGTTAGCGTCCGCCTCTTTAACGAGATGTCCGGCGAGCTGGGGCTGGATACCCACGAGCGGATGCTGCTGGAGGTGTCCGCCCTGCTGCACGACATAGGAATGTTCATCCGGGCGGAAGATCATAACCTGCACTCCTGCTACATCATCAGGCACAGCGAGATTTTCGGTCTGAGTGCGGAGGAGATGAACCTCGTTGCCCTCATTGCCCTCTACCACAAGGGCAAGGCTTCCCCCCAGAACGAGGCAGAAGTCAAGATGCTGCCCCGTGCGAGCCGCCTGACAATCCTCAAGCTCTGCTCGATACTGCGGGTGGCGGACTCATTTGACCGCAGCCACAGGCAGCGGATAAAGGATTTCAGCATCTCCTTCTCGCGGGACAGCATCACTTTCCGCATAAAGGGACACGAGCACATGGGGCTGGAGCGGCTCGCCCTGCAGGAGAAGTCTGACTTGTTTGAGGACGTGTTCGGCTATAAGGTCGTGCTGGTATAAGGAGTTTAGGGAGGCAACGATATGGCGGAAAGCAAAGAGGGCAAGACGGGGAGCCGTTACTTCAACAGGGAACTCAGCTGGCTGGAATTCAACGCCCGCGTCCTGAGCGAGGCGCTGCGTAAGGACAACCCCCTGATGGAGCGGCTGAACTTCCTCGGCATTGTCTCGAGCAACTTCGGCGAGTTTTTCCAGGTCCGGGTGGCATCCCTCAAGCGGGAGGCCCGCATGAACCCCCGGCAGAAAGACTCGAGCGGTCTGACCGCTAAGGAGACCTTGGAACGGATTTCCAGGCGGAGCCACGAGATTGTCGCCGCCCAGTACGAATGCCTGACAGGTGACATCCTGCCTGCCCTCGCTAAAGAGGGGCTGGTCTACGTCCGTTCCAGGGAGTTCACTGCCGCGCAGAAGAACTACGCGGAGGGTTTCTTCCGCCACGAGGTTTTCCCCCTGCTGACCCCGCTCCGTACCGATCTGGACGAGTTCCCCCACGTTGCGAGCATGCAGCTGCACGCCGCTTTCCTTCTGGACAAGATGCCGGGAGTCCACCGCAAGGAGACGGGCCTTCTGCCCCAGTCCGACACGGACCTGCTTGCCCTCGTGCCGGTTCCGCCGGGCATTCCCCGCATCGTCTACCTGCCCGGCGAAGACGGGGGAAAGCATTTCTCCCTGCTGGAGGACATCGTGACCCTCTTCGGGCGCGAGCTCTTTCCCGGATACAACGTCCGTGAATCGATGGTCTTCATGCTTGCCCGCGATGCGGACTTCGCCGTGGATGAGGAAGCGGGCGATCAGTTCATACAGGCTATGAAGGAGGTCCTTGTCAAGCGGCAGTCCTCCTTCCCGGTCTGCCTCTGGGCGAATTCCACAAGCAAAAAGCTCCTGTCCCTGATGAAGGACAAGCTCTCCCTCGAAGAAGGCGACGTGTACCGGGTGGACGGCATCATTGACCCTGCATCGCTGTCGGAGCTGTCGGGCAACGACGATTCTGGCCGCCTTTCCTACCCGGACTGGCCGCATTTCTATCCCGACTCCCTGCCCGAAGAGGGCAGCTACTGGAATACCTTCCGGCAGAAGGACATCCTGCTCAACGTTCCCTACGAGAGCTATGACCCGGTTGTCCGCTTTGTACAGGATGCGGCGGTAGACAGCCAGGTACTCGCCATCAAGATGACCCTCTACCGGACGGGCAGCAACTCACCCATCGTGCAGGCCCTCAAGCGGGCGTCGGTTAACGGCAAGTCCGTCACCGTCTTCGTGGAGCTCAAGGCCCGATTTGACGAGCAGCGCAACATCTCCTGGGCGGAGGAACTGGAGGACGCGGGAGCGACCGTCATCTACGGCATGGTCAACCTGAAGGTCCACGCGAAGATTTGCCTGGTCATCCGCAAGGAGAGCGACGGAATCCGCCGTTACCTGCACCTGAGTACGGGCAACTACAACCCCAAGACGGCCCGCCTCTATCAGGATTTTTCCATCTTCACGAGCAATCCGGACCTTGCGCTGGATGCGACCCTCTTCTTCAACGTTGTCTCCGGCTACAGCATCGTCCAGCAGATGCACTCCCTCTGCATGGCTCCGGTCAACATCAAGAGCCGCCTCATCGAGCTGATTGAGCGGGAGATAAGCGACAGCAACCCTGACAACCCCGGCCTCATCATCGCCAAGATGAACAGTCTCTGCCACGATGAGATTATAGAAGAATTGTACAAGGCGAGCAGGGCGGGAGTCCGCGTGCTGCTGAGCATACGCGGCATCTGCACCCTGATTCCGGGCGTGAAGGGAATGAGCGAGAACATCGAGGTCACAAGCGTCGTCGGCCGTTATCTGGAACACTCCCGCGTCTTCTACTTCAAGAACGGGGGCAACGAGGAGCTGTATCTGAGCAGCGCGGACTGGATGGTGCGGAACCTGGACAAGCGGATAGAGCTGATGTTCCCGGTGCTGGACAAGGAGGTCTTCGCAGAAGTCAAGGAAGCCCTCATGCTCTACTTTGAGGACAACACGCACCGGCACTCACTCGGCAAGGACGGCAGGTGGAAAGCGCTTAAGCCTGCGTCCGGCGAGGCAGCCGTCAGCGTGCAGGAGGAACTGCAGCTGAAGTATGCCCGCCGTGACGAGGCGCGGAAGTCCCAGCCCAAGCTGGAGTTTGTGGTAAGACGGAAGAACTAGCGGGCCGACAAGTGGCGCATGAAGGCGGCCTTGTTTTCCTGCGGGGTGGAGGTCGGGCGGCCCAGGTCGTCCCTGGCACCGATGGCGCATTTGACTTCGATGAAGGTCAGCTGACTGCTGGACTTCGCCTTTTCCAGCTCCCAGTCCAGCCCGTCGAAGTCAGCGACCGAGACGGCAGAGGGGTAGCCGCATGCAAGGGCGGTATCCTTCAGGCTCAGGGCGGACGCAACGGTGGGCTGGCCTCCCACGCTCTCGTGTGCCCCGTTGTTTATCACGATATGTATGAGGTTCTCTGGCCTGCAGCTTGCTATGACCGGCAGGGCCCCCAGGTGCATCAGGGCGGCACCGTCGCCGTCCACGCACCATATCTTCCTGTCCGGCTTGCTCAGGGCGATTCCCAGTGCGATTGAGGAGCTGTGTCCCATGGAACCGACGGTCAGGAAATCACACTCATGCCCCTGCCCTGCAGCCTCCCTGGCCTCGAACAGCTCGCGGCTTGCTTTGCCGGTCGTGGACACGATAGGGTCGTCCCCGCTGTATTTGATGATGTGGCGGATTATATCTTCCCGCTTCATCGGGTTGTTGTTCTTATATTCGGTCTTGCCAGTGTATGACAGTGCACCCTTCTGTACGACGATTGCAACGTCCTTTCCCTGCGAGAGAAGGCTGCGGAATTCGGCCATCTTTTCTCCCAGCTGTTCCGGGGCCGTCTCCTTGCCGAGGACGAAATAGGGGACTCCCATATCCTCAAGCAGTTTGAGCGTTATTTCACCCTGGTAGATGTGCTGGGGCTCGTCTTTTACGCCCGGCTCTCCCCGCCAGCCGATGACGAGGATTTCCGGTATCGCGTAGACTTTTTCGTTGAGCAGGGAGGCGAGCGGGTTGATGACGTTGCCCTCTCCCGAGTTCTGCATATAGACAACCGGAACCTTGCCGGTCGCAAGATGGTAGCCTGCGGCAATGGCAGCGCAGTTCCCCTCGTTGGCGGCGATGATATGGTGCTTCCCGTCTATGCCGTATCTGCCCATCAGGTAGTCGCACAATGCCTTGAGCTGTGAGTCCGGCACTCCGGCAAAGAAGTCTGCGCCGAGCGCATTTACGAAATCTTCAACATTCATCGGTAGACCTGCCTCTTCCTTATTTCTTTCGTGACATGAAGTAGAGCGAAGCGAGCACGAACATTGCTATGTATGTGAACGCCGCGGTCGGGAATGCCGCTGCTTTGAACACGCCGACAATCACGTAGTTCAGCACCTTGTAGAGGTAGAAGGCCATCTCGGAGGCGAAGAACATAATCACGCCAAAGACGATGATGGCGAGCAGCCATGATGTCCTGAACAGGGCCTTGGAGTTCTCGATCCGGTAGTTCCAGCCCCATGCGGCCGCGAATATGAACAGGATGAGCACGAAGAGGGGGTACAGGCAGCGGGTCAGCAGGGTCTGGAAGAAGCTTTCCTTGGCGTAGCCGTATTCCTGTGCGTTCTTGATGAAGTGCATCAGGGAGAGGATGGGCATGGTCTCCGCACCGGCGGAAGCCCTGTCGATGGAACAGAAGTCCCCGTAGTCCATCGGAAGCCGCATCGTATAGGTGTTGCGCTGTATCATGTAGGGAGACACGCCTTTGGGCGCGGAGCCGCTCGT
>CADBRC010000038.1 GCA_902796985.1 uncultured Spirochaetaceae bacterium | reverse complement strand
GGAGGGCTCGTCGGATCCGGCGGTGCCTTCGAGAAGGTTTTCCTTCTGTATAATCCAATGACATACGAAAAGGCGGACATCATCTCCACCTTCGTGTTCCGCATGGGACTTGGCTCCGGAAACTACAGCTACGCGACGGCGGTCGGCCTCTTCGAGGGCCTTCTGAACCTGTTCCTCCTGACCATAGCGAACAAGGTGTCCAAGAAAGTCAGCGGCGCGAGCCTTTGGTAAGGAGGAGAGGGAACGATCATGGGAAAGAACAGACTGCCCGCAGCGCGGAAGATACGCGCCTCGGCGGGATACAAGATATTCAGCACCTTCAACGCCATCATCATGGTTCTGGTGTGCGCGGCGACCCTCTACCCCTTCCTGTACCTGGTGGCGCAGTCCTTCTCCTCGGAGGAGGCGATCATGCAGGGCCGGGTCGGGATTCTCCCCGTGCAGTTCAGCGTGACGACCTACGTGTCCGTGCTCAAGAAGGGCGAGTTCATGCACAGCTACAAGAACACGCTGGTGTATACCGTCATCGGAACCGCCGCGTCAATGTTCTTCAGCTGCCTGCTCGCATACCCCCTGTCCAAGGAGCGGCTCTGGGGCAGCAAGGGCGTGATGAAGTTCATCATCTTTACGATGTACTTCGGCGGCGGCCTCATCCCCAACTACATCCTGATGCAGCGCCTGCACCTGATAAACAGGGTATCGGGCTTCATCATCCCGAGCCTTTTGAGCACCTACTACATCATACTGATGAAGAGCTTCTTCAAGAACGTCCCCAAGGAACTTGAAGAGGCGGGGCAGATAGACGGGCTCAGTCCGGTCGGGAACTTCATCCACGTCGTCCTGCCGCTTTCCATGCCTATCATCGCGACGATGCTGCTGTTCAATGCGGTCAACTACTGGAACAACTGGTACAATGCGTTCCTGTACCTGGACAAGAAGGAGATGTGGCCTGTCGCATACTACCTCCGCACGATAATCAGCGGGGCCTCCACGAGCGCGGACCCCGGCGAAGTCAACGCGGAGAAAATGCAGATTGCAGCGAACATCAAGTCCTGTTCGATGGTGCTGATGGCCCTGCCGATCATCTGCATCTACCCCTTCATCCAGAAATACTACGTGCAGGGCATGATGCTCGGCGGCGTGAAGGAATAGGGAAAACGTATGGAGCGGGGGCGGCTCCGACAAGCCCGCGTTTGCTTGCGCTCAACAATCTTGTGTGCCAGTCAGCCTTATATGGCCGGGCCTTATGATACGGATGCAAGCACTTGCGGGCGAAGTTGGATACCCCGCGGGAATACGTTTTTTCGAGGATATATTTTTTTTGGAGGATATATGAAGAAAATTGCTAGGATCGCGGCTGCGGCCGCTTGTACCGCCCTGCTTGCAGCCCTCGTCAGCTGCGGCGGGGAGAAGAAGGCAAGTGCGGGAGGAAGTGACAAGGCCGCAGAGGCAGCCGACTATCAGTTCGGGGCCGACACCCTTTTCCACTCAGACACCCCGGTAACCTATACCATCTCGTTCAGCGATGCGTCATGGTACCCCATGCAGGATACCTGGAAGACCGAAGGAATCTTCAAGAAGATTGAAGACCTGACGAACGTCCATCTGGACATAGTCTCCTATGACTCGAACGATTACAACCAGAAGGTCAACCTCGCCATCAACTCCGGCGCGGCGACCTACATCATCCCCAAGATTTACTCCGAGGACCAGTACGTCGCGGGCGGCGGCGTCATCGCGGTTTCCGACTACACCCAGTACATGCCCAACTTCACCGCATTCGCCGAGAAGTACGACATGAGCCTGGACCTTGACACCATCAGGCAGAGCGACGGAAAGTTCTACCGCCTCCCGGGAATGCACCAGGCGGCCCTGCAGGACTATACGATTATGGTCCGCGACGACATTTTCAGTGCCGCCGGCTACGACATCCGCGAGCTTGAGAAGGACTGGACCTGGGAGAAGCTGCACGACGTGCTCCTTGACGTGAAGAAGTACATGGTCTCCAAGGGCATGTGCAAGCAGAGCGACTACATCTGGTCCGACCTCTGGTGCGGCGAGTCCGGAAAGGGCTCCGGCGGCAACCTGCTCAAGCTGATGGGCGCATCCTACAACGTTCTCTCCGGCTGGGCGATCGAAGGAAGCAACGGCGGCATCAAGTTCGACTGGGAGAAGGGCGAGTTCTACTCATCTTCGATAAGCGATGACTTCAAGAAGCTCATGACGGTTGCCAACAGCTTCGTCAGGGACGGACTCTTGGACCCCGAGTCATTCACCCAGACCGACGAGATTGCGCACAACAAGTTCTACAACGGCAAGACGGTCATCATGTCCACCAACAAGGCGCAGATGTCCACCGACCTCGCCGGTCTTGAGAAGATCCTCGGTGCCGGAAACTGCTCCGCGTACGTGACGGCATACCCCTCCGGGACAAACAAGAACCTTGCGGAAACCTCCCGCCTGGAGTGCGGCGTCATGATTTCCCGCAACGCGCTTGACGCGCTCGGCGAGGCAGGCTTCATCAAGATGATGCGCTTCGTTGACTGGCTCTTCTATTCCAAGGATGCATACTCCCTCGTCAAGTGGGGCCCCGAGGGCGAGACCTGGCACTATGTGGACGTGGACGGCAAGCAGATGAAGCAGCTGCTCCCCGGCTTCAAGTGCGGGGGCCTCGGGATCTCCGGTTCGGATGACGACACCGACATCCGCCTCAAGTGGGGATACGCCGGCGGCAACTACTTCTACGGACATTCCACCGCGGAGTCCACGGACAACTTCACCCCTGAGGTGCAGGACCTCTTTGCCCGCTACGGCAAGTACAAGACCGTCGCCAAGGTTGACCCCAAGGCAAAGCCGACCGAGGACGAGCGCGAGCAGCTGACCCTCTGGGCCGTTCCGCTGATTGACAACATCAACACCTGGACGCTCAACTTCATCACCGGCAAGAAGGACATCAACAGGGACTGGGACGAGTACGTCGCATCCTGCAGGAACCTGAACGTCGATAAGATTGTTGACCTGACGAACAAGATTTACAAGGGCCAGAAATAAGCGGCCATGAAGAGGCTGGGGCCGTCCTTGCGGCGGCCCCTTTTCATTATAGAAGGAAAAGGACGGGCTGAGTTTTATGGAAATGACTTTGCGCTGGTACGGAACGGGATTCGACTCCGTTACCCTTCAGCAGATACGGCAGGTGCCGGGCGTTCACGGCGTCATCACGACGCTGTACGATTCCGTTCCCGGAGACGCATGGGAACTTGGGGCAATCCAGAAGATAAAGAAGGAGGTCGCCGATGCGGGCCTCAGGATTGCCGGAATAGAAAGCGTCAACATTCACGACGACATCAAGACGGGCAGCGGTGACCGCGACAAATACATAGAGAACTACATCAAGACGCTGGAGCGGCTGGGGCAGGAAGACATCCACATGGTGTGCTACAACTTCATGCCGGTCTTTGACTGGACGAGGAGCGAACTTGCCCGCGTCTGCGAGGACGGCTCCACCGTGCTCGCCTACAACTCCAAGGCAATCGATGCAATAAAGCCCGAGGAGATGTTCAGCTCGCTCGACAAGGATTCAGGCGGCTTCATCCTGCCGGGCTGGGAGCCTGAGCGCATGGCCCGCGTCAAGGAGCTCTTCGCGATGTATAAGGACATCGACAACGAGAAGCTCTTTGCCAACCTCGTCTACTTCCTCAAGGCGATCATGCCCGTCTGCGACAAGTACAACATCGACATGGCGATACACCCCGATGATCCTGCATGGCCGGTATTCGGCCTGCCCCGCATCATCACCTGTCAGGAGAACGTCGTCCGCATGCTCAAGGCGGTGGACAATCCCCACAACGGCATCACCTTCTGCACGGGAAGCTACGGCACCAACCGCAGGAACGACCTCTGCGCGATGATAAAGGCGGCTTCGGGACGCATCCACTTTGCCCACATCCGAAACCTCCGCTTCAACACGGCAATCGACGACCCGGTGCAGGACTTTCAGGAGTCCGCCCACCTTTCCAGCGCGGGCAGCTTCGACATGTTCAAGATTGTCCGCACCCTCTACGAGACCGGCTTCGACGGCGTCATCCGCCCCGACCACGGCCGCATGATATGGGGCGAGAAGGCCATGCCCGGCTACGGGCTCTACGACCGCGCCCTCGGTGCGGCCTACCTGAACGGCCTCTGGGAAGCCTGCGAAAAG
>CADBRC010000037.1 GCA_902796985.1 uncultured Spirochaetaceae bacterium | reverse complement strand
TCAAGACCAAGCTTAACCGAATTCTTATAATTCTTCTTGTTCTTAAGGATTTCATCGCGGTACCGTTTTTCAACGAGATCCTCGAGCTCCTGCTGGGAGCTGAACGAAGAAAGCGCATCGAACAAGGTCATGGGGCTTGGTACGGCCTGCTCCATATTCTTGTAGTTCTTCTTCGCGGCCTTCTCAAGCCATTTTTGGCTTGCATCAAGCGGAACAGATTTATCCGCCTTGACGGCGGCTTTCATCGCCTTGACATCGGCGGAAGCCTTGTGGCTGGAATAATCCTTGATATTCTCAAGCGAGCTAAGTGCAAGAGCCTGCTGGTCCTTGGGCGTGTTGGCATACCACTGCAGCGTCGGCCACAGGAAAAGGAAGCACACCGCGAGGACGGCCAAAATCAAAACAAGACGACCTCTTTTACTCATCTTTCTTGTCCTCTGAAACATCCGTTTTTTCCGAGCTGCTGTCGGATTTGCTGTCTTTGTCTTTCTTGTCCTTGTCACCCTTCATCTCAACGACGGACTTGGGGTTCACCACGCTGGCAATGGCAGACCTGTTGAACTCGATGCGACAGTTGTCATCAACCTTGACAGTCACAGTGTCATCCTTGACGTTGGAGACCGTCCCGTGGATTCCGCCTATGGTGATGACCTTGTCGCCCTTTTTCAGGGCATCAAGCATCTTTTGCGTCTCCTTCTGCTTCTTGTTCTGGGGACGAATCATCAGGAAATACATTATCAGTATAATCAGAATGAAGGGCAGGAAAGTGACGATTCCTGCTCCAGCAGCTGCACCTGACGATGCAGCCGAACCTGATGCCCCGGCAGCATTCGCCGCCTGTAGGAATAATGGTAGAAAAGACATAACGTTCCTTCTTTGCTAGTATGTTTTACTAGTATGGTTTAAAAATAGTAATCTAGAATAGCATTATTCGGCACCTGTTGCAAGGGGGGAACAGTGATCCTCATGACCGGAACCGGAATCTTTGCCTCCCCGGAGCATTTCCTGCATTGTGTGCCAGCCCAGAACTGCACATTTGACCCTGGCAGGCATGTGGCTTATGTTCTGCAGGGCGGCGGCCTCGTCCAAATCTTCCATCTCCTTGTCTGATAAAACTTTGCCCTGAATCATTCCCATGAAGCTGTCCGCAAGACGGAGCGCATCCTCCTTGCTCCTTCCAATTATATTATCGAGCATCATATCCACACTCGCCTGGCTTATCGCGCATCCGGAACCGGAGAACGTTCCGTCACGTATCTTGCCGTCCTCTCCAATCTTGAGCTGGAGGTAGATATCGTCCCCACAGCTGGGGTTCACGCCACGCAACACTAAGGAAGGCTCGTCCATCGTTCCTTTGTGGCTCGGACGAATGTTATGCTCGTTCAGAATCTCGGAATAAAGGGTTTTTAAGTCCATGCGAGGCATTATATAGAAAAAAGCCGCCGTTGTAAACGTCCTTTGACAAAGGAAAAACTTTTCTATATAATAGTTCCCAACATTTTTAGCAAGCATTTTTAGGGAGTTTTATAAATGGCATCGAATGTTCTTACGTTGGGTAGCGGAAAAGCAGGCAAGGAAGAGAAGAAGGGGGCTCAGGAAAAGATAGAGTCCTTCATGATGAGGAACCGCGTTCCCCTCCTTGCCCTTATAGGGCTTCTCGCCGCCGCTGCCGTTGCACTCTGCATCGTGTTCGGCATTGCGGATTCCACGCGCAAGAAGGATTTGGCCGCTCTGGACACGGTAGAGTATGCCCTCACCAAGAACAGCACGGACTTGTCGGACTCTGACCTTTCTGCAAGGCAGGATACCGCGCTTACAGGACTTTCAGCCTACCTTGGCAAGGGGGGCGTAGTCGGGGCAAGGGCCAATATGCTGGCCGCTGACATCTACTTCCAGAAAAAGGACTGGGGAACCGCAAAAGATTGCTACCTCAAGGCTGCCGCTGCCGGTGAAAAGCATTATACGGCGGGCATCTGCTATTACAATGCAGCCGTCTGTGCCGAGGAACTGGGTGACAACCAGGGGGCTGCAGGCTATTACGAGACTGCAGCGGGCAAAGATAACTTCTATCTGGCTCCTCACGCCCTGTTCAACTTGGGCCGCATCAGCGAGGCCCTCTCAGATTTTGCCAAGGCCAAAGAATCCTACCAGAAGATAATCGACACGTATTCTGGTGACGAGTTTACCAAACTCGCCCACAGCCGCCTTATCGCCCTCAAGGCATCCGGCAAGCTGGAATAGCCTCAGCAAGGAGGCGGAAATGGGCGTTCAAACGCTTCAGAGAAAGATTATTGCTTTCCTCTTTTCCTGCCTCTGTTCCCTGCTGTTTTTCTCTTGTGGGTTGGAGACATCCTACTACGTTGATTCGCCTTCTATAGTTGGAACAAGTCCCAGCCATGGAAGCGCGGATAAAGCTCTTCATTTTTTCTGCTTCAGGACGGCCGAAGACACCAGTACCGGCACCTTCTCCTACTTGGGGACAGAGGTATATTACAAAATCTATAACAACACTTCCCTCTTGCAAAATCGGATCACCTCTCTCGAAGCCGTACCGGACTCATCCAGAAGGGATTCGCTTATCAGCTATGGTTACAAGACCCTGAATCTGGAGGACGGGGCAGCTCCCGCTCCCCTGATACAGGAGAGCGACGTGTACGCCTACATTCGCCTTGCCGACTACAATACATCGAACAGCCCCGACTACAAAGCTGTCATCTGCACGTCCTCATCCGCCATGACAAAGTACGAAAACTCTGCCACGGTAATAGGAGCACCCCGCCGCAACATAAACTCCAGCTATGGCTTCGACTTCGGCAGGGACTCCTCCAACCCTGTGCCTGCCGCATCGGATTCGGATTACAATGCCTCATCAGCAACGGTCAAAGATACCTATTACATAGATGTTTACGCCGTGACAGTCGGGGAGGACACGGCAGACGGAACAAAGTCATACAGCGGAGCCGTTCATCTCGGCTCTGTCCCTGTTTCAACCTCAGACAATTTCTAGTCATCAGATTGCCTTTGCCTCCGCAAGGCTTGTCAGTATGTTGTGCATTATCCTCCAGCTCTCTTTGCTAAGGCTTTCCATGTTGTCATTCGGCGTATGGAAGAGCCTCCAGGTGCGGGGAATCCGCTCCTTATAAGAGAAATCTGGCTGTTCACCAGAAAGCCTTTTCTGTTTGCTTGCCTCCCGGTTCATCACCTGCGCCTCAAGGTTCTTGCTGTTCACCAGTTCCCGCGCATAAAGTGAAGCCTCCTGTGCGGGCAGCATCGTGAGGGCGACGGCAGGAATACCACATGCGAGGAAAGAGGCATTGTCGCTGTAGGGAACGGGCAGACTCATCCACCGTCCAGGGCAGGCCCGCCTCAGAAGCTCCTGTGTGCGGGAATAGAGATCACCAAAAGCTTTCGCAAACCCCGCAGGAACTTTTGGAGGCAGAGCCGTCCGTGCAAGAATCGGAACCTCACCTCTCCCGCAGGAGTCAAAGACGTAGATGTCATCGTTCGTTATGCCCAAGCGCTTGAACACATTCGCGATTCCGTAGGCTCCCTGCTGGAGCGCCCCATTACTCCAGCCTAATTCCTCGCCGTCCGTAAAGAAAATTCTAACATTATGGAAGCCCTGCCACTTGGCAAGTTCCGCCGCCCAGTCCGCTATCTGAAAGTTGGCCGCACTGTTATCATTCGCACCAGGACTGCCTTCCACCCTGTCGTAGTGAGCAATGACAGTCTTTATCTTGAACTGGGGGTTGTAGAAGCGGCTGTCAAACTGCACGAGTATGTGCTGCCTGCCGTCTATGGCGGCTATAGCAGAGTCAACCCCTCTGTCATGCAGGTAGGTTTGAAGGATGCCCGATCTGTCCGCGCCAGGCGCAATGTATGCCTTGAATTCTTCTGGAAGGAAGTCCATACCTACAGTATAAGGGCAGTTACAGTATTTTGCAATATTTACCTTAACCCCATCCCTGTTTTTTTCGATAATGGAGGAGAGAAATAATTTTCTCGTGGGAAGGGATAAATGAAGATGAGTTTTATGAAGGCGGTGAAGGAAGCCTTTCGGTCTCCTTCACCTGCCTCGCCTGTGACAGGAGTAAAAGTCCCCGCATCACCGGCCACGTCAGGAGCAGGGAGTGATTCTCTTACGGAGGATCTGGCCGCCAAGAGGATTCACGAACGCAATGCCGCGTTTCTGAAAGGATTATCCGGAGAAGCGACCGGTACGGCAACGGAATCATCCGGCACAGCAAACGATGCCTCCAAAGAGAGCGACTCAAATGCGGCCGCTCAGACAGGAAGCGCGAAGCTCCTTGAAGTTCTGAAAACCGAGGATGCCCTGCTGGATAACATTCTTAAGGAGCAGGGAAAACTCCACAAGGATGTCAAGAAACGGAACTGGGACAGCCTGCAGGAGACCCTGGACCGTCTCCGAAAACTGAGCGACAACTTTGTCATTTTGGACGAAGAGCGGGAAAAACTTGTCGGTGGTAACAGGAAGCTCTATCTCCAGAAAGACGTAGAACCCGTTTTCACGAGTCTGCGCGGCAAACTGACCCGGAGCAAGGTGGAGAACGAAGCTCTCCGCACCTATGTTGGAACGACAAAGGACTTCATCGGGAAAGTTCTGGAAGAATGTTATCAGAAGGAATCTTCCGAGTACTCAGCCTATTCCGCCCACGGGAACAAAGTCAAGGGCGAATTTGGCAGCATGCTCGTCAACACGGAGTTCTAAGTTTTGCCCCCTGCTCAGCAGTCAACCTTTAAGAAGGGCAGGGAGGGCGAGGACAAAGCCGCCGCATACCTTTCAGAAAAGGGATTCGAGATTATTACCCGTAATTACCGTATGAAGGGAGGGGAGATAGATATCATTGCCCGGGAAGGGGAGAGCCTTGTCTTCGTTGAGGTAAAGTCCTTACCGGGCGGAACTGCCGAAACCCTTGCAAGCGAGCTCGGCTCCCGAAAGAGAAGCCGGATAATCAGGACAGCAAAATATTTTCTTTTTGAACATCCCGAATACTCATCATGCCTCATTCGCTTTGATGTAATCGCCCTCGATGTACCAGGACTTGAGAGTATTTGCCACATGAAATCTGCTTTCTCGGAATCCGGGATTCTTTAGATTAATCAGCCCCGCCACTCTTTGAGCTGCGCGCCTATGAGCTCCGAAGCTTCTGCAAGTATCTGTTTTTCCTCTTCTTTCCCCTTGGGGCTGTCATAGACTTTGAGGACCTTGACTTGATAGGCTCCCTTGGAAAGGTTCCGCAGTATGCGGAGAATATGCGACAACTTCCACCCGCCGTCAAGAGCACAGACTACCACGGGCAGCTTAACAGTGTTCTCTACCATGCGGAATCCAGCCGCATAGAACTTTCCCAGCTTGCCGTCTTTGCTTCGTGTTCCCTCCGGGAAAATCAAGGGCAGGATCTGCGGGTCATCATTGACCCTGCTGCCGAAATTTCTGAGCGTCTCCATCGCCTGCATGGGGCTTCCCTTGCGGGGAATCATGCAGTGTCCCTGACTCTTGAGCATTTTACCAACCATCGGGACTTTAGAAAGCGAGTCCTTTGCAACAAAGCGGACTTTCTTGTCTCCAAAATAAACCAAGTAGACCACGATATCCATCAGACTCTGATGATTGGACAGGATGAGGAACTGCTCGGGTAAATTCTTCCTGCTTTTTTTGTCTGCGTCAAGATTGAAGCCCATGTAAAAGCCCAACACCGCAAACACCTGCCTCGCGCATGTGTTGGTTATATAATTTGACCAGAAGAGTGCGGCCCTGTGGCTGAACGGATAGCATATCGTCAGCATAAGAGTCGGGAAAGCGACGATGCTGAACAGGCAAATAATCGTTAGGATGCTAAGCATTACAGCATTATATAGAAGAAATGCCTCTCTGTCCAGAATCTTCAGGCCCAGAAGCGCCTTTCCGCCGAGACAATCTGCTCGAGCGGATTAGCCATTCTGCGGGTCTCGGGGACGCTGGAAATGAATACCCTGCCGTAGGGCTTTGTGATTATCCGCTTGTCCAACACGACAATAACCCCCTTGTCATCGCTCCGCCTCATCAGGCGGCCGAAGCCCTGACGGAACTTTATCACCGCATCGGGGACGCTCAGTTCCATGAAAGAGGAACCT
The DNA here is from genome assembly GCA_902796985.1 of uncultured Spirochaetaceae bacterium. GTDB lineage: Bacteria > Spirochaetota > Spirochaetia > Treponematales > Treponemataceae > Treponema_D. Next base: position 8,829 of record CADBRC010000037.1, on the reverse strand, counting down.
CCTTTTTTCTCGATTGCCTCGCTCCGGGCAGCGAAAACCGGATCTGAAGGAACGGGGAAGGGGAGTTTGACGATGATGACCTGACTCAGGCTCTCGCCGGGCACATCCACCCCTTCCCAGAAACTTGAAGTTGCGAAGAGGCAGCTTGTTCTGTCTTCTTTAAAGCTTTCCAAGAGGCGGAATCGGTCGTCATCCCCCTGCTTAAAACATGTTATGCCCGCTTTCTCCAGTCGTGACCGGCAGCTCGTGTAGGTCTGACGGAGGGATTCATAGGAGGTAAACAGGACGAGCGTCCTCCCCCCTGAGGCCTCTATCAGCTCGGGGACCGCCTCATCGGTAAAGGTCTGGAAATTCACGGAATCCTGCGTGGGCAGAGGTGCATCACCAGGCACGGCGAAAAGGACCCTGTTGCCGTAGGGAAAGGGAGATTCGAACAGAGCCTGCGACAACCGGTCCTCCTCCACGAGGTTTGCCCCCGTCCGCCGCATCCAGTAACTAAAGCTCCCTCCTGTCCTGAGCGTCGCGCTCGTACATACCACCGAATCCATCGGGGTAAAGACCCCTTCTGCCATCATGCGAGAAACATCGAGGGGCGTCGCCGTAAAACTCGCGAAGCAGAGCGGGCTTTCCCCCGCTTTTCTTGGAGGCAGACGCTCCTTCTGAAAGTAGAATACCTTATCAGGATGTTCGTCCCACTCCGCGAAATCTTTGAGCAGCTTGATGAAGGACTCCAGACGGCGCATCACGCTCTTGGTTTCCCAGACGGCGGGAACGTCCTTGTCGTCATCGCTCAAATTGTCCAGAGTCTCGTGCAGAAGTCCCGTCAGGTTTCCGAGAGCCTCTTTGAGGGCAGTAGCAGCAGGAAACAAAGATGCGAGAGAGGGAGCCGTTGCCTCTGAGATCCTCTGTGAATAGGAGCTATCCAGAAGGGAAAGGGCTGTCTCGTCTAAATCATCCATGCGGTCAGTAATTGACTTGACCGATGCGGCAGTATTGGCGATGAAGGAATCATCATTTGTCAGCAGTGAGACAGTCATCAGCAAGCCTGCCTTACTGCTTTTCCGTGTGCGGTAAAGCAGCCTGAGCTGTTTTTTTAGCTTAAAAGAGTTGATGGACTCCGAAAAGAAACTGGTTGCACTGTCCTCTATACCGTGCGCCTCGTCAAAGACGATCCTCCGGTAAGGAGGCAGGACGGCAGTATCGTCGTAACCGCCCCCGTTCATCCTGCTCTCTATGTCCGCAAACAGCAGGTGATGATTTACGACAATAATCAGCGCATCAGCTGCTTCCTTGCGGGTCTTCATGACAAAGCAGTCCTCTCGGAAGGGACACTTTCCCCCCATGCATGCGTCACTTTCGCTGTTGACGCGTGACCAGACGTTTTCCGGCGGAATCCAGCTGATGTCGCTGCGGCTTCCGGTTGCACTGCTCTTGGCCCACGCCGCAATGGAATCGAATGCAGACTGATCCTCGGAGAAGAGGTCACGCTCCTCGCCCGCCTCCGTAAGACGGCGCAGACAGACATAGTTTTGCCGGCCCTTGAGCAAGACGTACTTGATTTTCTTTCCTATAATTTTCTCTGCGGCGGGAATGTCCTTCTCGACGAGCTGCTGCTGCAGGTTTATCGTTCCCGTTGATATGATAATCCGCTCTTTGTTGCTCTCCGCCCAAAGGAGGGAAGGAATGAGGTAGGCATAGCTTTTGCCGACCCCGGTACCCGCCTCGAACACCCCTATCTGATTTTCGTTGAAAGCACTGACGACGGATTTCAGAAGCTCTATCTGACTGGGACGCTCCTCGTATGCATCGGACTTCTGGGCGAGGGGACCGTCCTTGGAGATGTAACGGGCAGCCAGGTCCGGATTCAGCTTCACAGTCTTCTTTGGCTTGACCGGCTCCAAGACGACATACACATCGCTTACCTCGTTATTGACGATGTAAAAGCCGAGAGAACTGTCGGTCGCATTTTCCGCAACAGCCTGATCTTCCTCGCTCGGAGCAAGGATACCTGAAGGATGATTGTGTATAAGGACGTGCCCGGCCCGTGCGGTATTGGGGTTGACGATGACGGAATTAATGTTCCCGCGAGATCCGACTTCGGCAGATGTTACAATGCCATCTTCGTTTATCCTGCCAGCCCAAAAGACCTCGTTTCGTCCGGCTTCCGCGACATCCTGCCGCATCTTCGTGAGGACGGAGGTTTTAAATCTTTTTGAAGCGTCCATCAGATGAGGAAAGAGGGGGAAGTCCAATCAAAGAGCCTGTCCTTCCCCCATATGTCTATTTCTTCCCGAAGAGGGACTTCAAGGCGGTCAGGAGCCCCTTCTTTGTCTCCTTCTTCCTGCCGGAAGAAGATTGCGTCTGAGGCTGTTTGCCGGAAGGCCGCTGGCCACCCTTCTTACCCTTGGATGATGAGACGGGACGGGCATTAGAGCGGGAGGCTTTACTGCTTTCGCCGTTTCCGCGGCCTTTTCTCCCCTTACCGGAGCGGATTTTCTCCATACTGCCTGTGCCAGCCGTCGGGATGGAAGCAGCAAACTTCTCCTTATACCGCTTCATCCGCTCCTCGCTGCTCATCGTCGCAAGTTCGGCTTCTTCCTCGGCAGAGAAGACGCGCCTGTCACGCCTGTACTCGGACTTGGCCTCCTCATTGCGCTCGGAGTAACGACCACGACCACGACCGCGCCCGTTAGACCGGCCTTCCTCACTCCTGCTGTGACCGCGGCCATCGGAACGTCCACGGCCGCGTCCCCTGCCACGACCGCTGCGCTCGTACTCAGCCTGCCTGCGGCGGCCAAACTCACTCGTGTCGTTGTACTCCTCATGGTAATTTTCAGTACGGATATACATGCCGGCGGACTTGTCCTCGACATACATCTCCTCGACGGCAACCTGGGAGGGAATCTCTTTGCCCACATAGCGCTCTATGGCGGGCAGGTTGTACACGTCCTGCTCAGAACAGAAAGTATAGGCCTTGCCGGACTTGCCAGCCCGTGCAGTGCGGCCAATGCGGTGCACGTAGTTCTCCGCCTCATTGGGGAGATCAAAGTTTATGACCATCGCAAGGTCGTTTACGTCTATGCCGCGCGCGGCTACATCGGTTGCGACCAGGCACTTGACCTTGCCTGCCTTGAAGTCATCCATTATCTTGAGGCGGACTTTCTGAGGCAGGTCACCGATGATGAACTGGCTCTCCACGCCGTTGACAACCAGCCGCTTGGAGATAACCTCGCAGCTGCGCTTGGTGTTGCAGAAGATAATGAGGCTCTCCGGCTGCTCCCGCTGGATTATGCCGAGCAGGAGGCGCATCTTTTCCTTGCTGGAGACGTGGATGAGGGACTGGTCAATCTCGTCCACGGTGATGTTCTCCACGTTTATCGTAATCTCGGCAGGATTCCGCGTATACTCCCAGGCAAGGTTTTTGACGTAGGAGTTAAGCGTTGCAGACAGGAGCATGGTCTGACGCTTCTCAGAGGGAGGCAGAACCTTGAGCAGCCTGCGGAGGTCAGGGTAAAAGCCCATGTCAAACATCCTGTCCGCCTCGTCAATGACGAGGAAGGAAACCCCGTCCAGCTTGAGCTGACCGCCCTCATTCAGGTCAATGACACGGCCCGGCGTTCCGATGATGATGTCAACGCCGCTCTTTATCGCGGCAATCTGCTTGTCATAGCCTACGCCACCATAGAAGCTCGCGGACTTGAGCTCCGTGCCGCCAGCAAGTTTTACCGCCTCTTCCTCAACCTGTACGGCAAGCTCCCTCGTGGGAACCATAATCAGTGCTTTGCGGCCAGCAACATCCTGCCGTGCCAGAAGTTCCTGGATGATGGAAACCAGATAGGCAGCAGTTTTTCCCGTTCCAGTCTGTGACTGGACATACAAATCTCTCCCCTCCAGGGAGTTCTGGAGCACCTGCTCCTGGACAGGCGTGCAGTCTACGTAGCCCGCCCCCTCAATTCCCTTCAAAAGCCTTTCGTCAAGGGAAAATTCAGTAAATTTCATTCGTCGTTCCTGTACATATATATTAGGCCGCCTGATGCGGTTAAAGTTTTCCTTTCAAACCGCCGATAGTATACATTTTTTTCTCATTGATGTATAGGGCAAAATGCGGCCGGTCAAGACTCAATACCCAATGCGGCGCAGGCCTCCTTCGCAACTGCCTGCTGGGCGGCCTTTTTGGTTTTGCCCTTTGCGGGTCCGTAACTCACGTCGCCGAATACGACCTTCATATAGAAAGTCTTGTCATGCTCCGGCCCCGTCACCTTGACCAGCTCATATTTCGGGCAGAGTTTGTGCCGTTTCTGATAGTATTCCTGCAGGAGGGTCTTGTAGTCTTTATTTCCCTTGTCTGCCTGTACTTTGCGGATTTCCGGAACGATAATTCGCTCCACGAGCCTGACTGCCTCTTCAAAACCCGAATCCAAATAGAGCGCGCCGATGACGGCCTCTACTGCGTCGGCAAGGATGGCTTTCTTGGTCCTGCCTCCGGTCATCTCCTCGCCCTTGCCAAGTATCAGGTAGCGGTCTATGTGCATCTGCTCGAGTGCGATGGGGGCGAGGGTCTGCTCGCTGACGACGTTCGCCTTTATACGGGCAAGGTCACCCTCGGGATTGTCCATCATGTCCTCGTAGAGGAAGGCGGCTACAGCCAGCCCGAGAACACTGTCCCCCAGAAATTCCAGCCGCTCATTGTTGTAATGCCGGTGTTCCGCGTTTTCGTTTGAGTAAGACCTATGGTGGAAGGCGAGGTCGAGCATGTTCAGGTTCTTGAAATGCACGTCCAGGTTCCGGCAGAATTCCTCCAGGGCTTCCTCCCGTTCCTTTTTCAGTGCCTTACTCTCATAAATCCTGTCCCTGATGTTCAAAGCCATCTCCTTTCACATTCTGCATTTAAAACGAAAAAAAGCACGGCAGACATACCTCAAGCGGCATATCGGAACCGTGCTTTTCTACATCAAACGTATACCAAAATTACTGGTGCGTCTTGATGTAGTTGTATGCGTCCTTGACGCTCTCGAACTCGTTGGCGGTTTCATCCGGAATCTTGATTCCGGTGTCCTCTTCGATAGCATAGACAAGCTCATAAGTATCCAAGCTGTCAGCACCAAGATCGCCACGGAAAGTCGCGTCAGGCGTGACTTTGGACGGGTCAATCTCAAGCTTGTCAGCTATGATTTTCTGCATCTTCTGAAACAGCTCGTCATTCGCGATTTCTGCACTGTCTGCCATTGTCAACTCCTTAAGTTAAAGATAAAGGGTTATTTCGCCTCGGGTGTAATCACCTGACGGCCATTGTAAAAACCGCACTTGGGACACACATGGTGCTGCAGAATAAGGTTGCCACAGTTACCACACTCAACAAGGTGCGGTGCCTTCAGCTTCATATTCACAGTCTGCCTGCCTTTCGTCACGGCCTTAGAAACTTTCGCTCTGGGTACTGCCATCTATAAACCTCTCTAACAATATAAACTAACTGATACTTGAATGATTCTACAACAAATTTCGTAATTTTGTCAATAATGACCGAGGGCTTTTCAGTCTTTTTCTTCCGGCGGAAGCGTTATTTTCACCCTTTTTCGGCTTCTTTCCTTCTTTTTGACAGAAATGCCGTAATCTGCAAGCAGTTTGCGGACGGCGAAGTCCAGCTCTGTCCGCTGCGGGTTCATCGGAAGAATGAAGTTGCGGCAGCGGGCCCAGGTCGTCTTGTACAATTCCGCTGCAGAGGTCCCGTTCTCCTTTTCCTTCCTCCATTCGGTAAGTCCCGCCACAAAGTCGCGAAGGACAAAGCAGAGCCTCTCACCCAGGCGACTGGCAGGATTATTCTGCACCAGCTTATCCAGTTCCCTCAGACTTGCGAAGTAAGCCTTGGAATATTTCTTGTCTTCCAGCATCAGATTGGCGGCGGCTGGCTGAAGATATACGTAAAGGTCTGTGTCCATCGCCTTGGAGATGATGTCATAGGCATGTCCACTGTTGATTATCTTGAGGATTTCTTCGGTCAGGCGGGAAGGGGAAATCGGCGAAAGCAGCTGGGCGGACTTGCGTATCTTGCGCCTGAGGGAAAATGGCAGCCTGCAGCCGGTCGTCGCCCCGTATTTGACAGCGCGGAGCATGCGGACCGGATCCTCTATGAAAATCCTGTCCATCGGGATTACCGGACGGATTATCCCCTTCTTAATATCCTTGACCCCGCCCACATAGTCGATTATCTGCTCCTTCAGGGGGTCGTAGTAGAGGGCATTCAGCGTGAAGTCACGTCTCTGCACGTCCTCGTCCATCGTGCCGAACGCATTGCCGACCGAGCCTTCCTCTATGGAGCGGAACGTGGAGACTTCAAAAATCTTCTCTCCGAAGAATATGTGCACCAGACGGAACCTCTTCCCTATTATACGGGAGTTGCGGAACAGTTTCTTGATTCTGCTGGGGGTTGCATCCGTCACGATGTCAAAATCTTTGGGTTTCCTGCCGACGAGCAGGTCACGGACGGCCCCTCCGACGATATAAGCCGAAAAACCCGTATCCCTGAGCCGCGTGATGACGAAAACCGCATCAGGGTCCAGGGAGGAGGGAGGAATGTTGTGTTCTTTCTTGGTGTATATGACAGCCTTTTCTACGGGCTTCCCGCTCGAATCTGTAGAATATCGAATCAGCACAATGCCTTATTTTAATAATAGTTTACGAGTAGGTCAAGTAACCGTAAGTTTGCCGGGGTATGGAAAACGGCTGTTCGAAGGTTAGCAGAAGGACTGTTGTACATCTAAAAGAACCTGTCCACCGCATCCTGCATGTGGGGGGGGAGGGGGATTTCGAAGGTTTTAGGCCCGCCGTCAAGAGGGATGGTCAGTCGGGTAGAGGCGAGCATGAGTTTCTTTATCCCGGCCTTGCGGAGGATCTTGTTCATCCTGAAGTCCCCGTGCTGGTCGTCCCCTGCGATAGGGAAGCCCGCCCGGGCTGTCTGTATGCGTATCTGATGCATACGGCCCGTCTCAATCCGTATGGAAAGCAGGCTCAGGGGAATGCTTTCTCCTGCCTGTCCGTCCTCCGCCGCCCCTGCCGGAGGGACAAGGCCCGTCCGCCCGACTTTGTAGAAACTCACGGCCTTCTGAATGCGCCCGTGGGCTTCGACGGTACCCTCCAGCGTTCCTTCCTTCCGGGGGCTGCCTATGCAGATGGCCGTGTATTCCTTTCCGGCTTCTTTGCCCGCAATGAGCTTTGTCCATTTTGTGGCGAAGGCAGGACTTTTCGCAACGATGAGGATGCCCGCCGTGTCCTTGTCCAGACGGTGCACCAGGTGGACTTTATAGCCCATCAGCTTGGAAAGTTCCTCGTCAAGCGGATGAGCAACGCCGGAACCTCCTTGTACCGAAATGCCGGCTCCTTTGTTTACCAAGAGGATTTCGCTGTTTTCAAACAGAATTGAAACGCCTTTCATAATCCAATTCCATTCTAATAAAGGGAGCAGAAAATGGCAATATTCACCCGGATAAAGACGATGGTTTCTGTCTTTGCGCTGCTGGCAGCCCTGGCACAGGCGGCATTCGCGGACATTGTTTCCATCAAGGACCATTCCCTTGTCGCAATTGACCTGCCGGAAGGCTACACGGTAACCAGCGTGAGCAAGGACGGCTCCTCTTTCCAGCTGCAAAGCTCCCTCCTGCCTGTCAGCCTCATCGTCAAGCTCTACGGCAAGGACATTTACAAGGGGGCGCGGGAGGCCCTTGAGGACAACCTGAACCGGCTCAAGGCGAAAAGTGATTTGGAGTCCTTCAAATGGCGGAATCAGGACGCGGCCCTTGCCGAGATTACTTTCAAGCTCGGGGCTGCGTCCATGTGCGGCTATGCCGCCTCCGCCGTGCTGCCCGAGGATGCAGGCACGGTCGTCCTGCTCGCATGGGCAGGTGAGGCGGATTACGAAAAGAGCGCGAACCTGATTCTCAGCACGATAGACGGCCTCTGCATCGACTACGGCAGCTATTTCTCGCCCGGCCTGGTCACGAGCTATGCTTTTCCGGCGGGAGAAGGAAACGGGAATGTCCCGGTGAAACTGGATATAAGCGGGCACAAGATACGGACTGCCCTCTCTCAGAATGACGTCGAGGCATCCGAATACCTGATTGAACGGGAATACGAAGTCCTCACCCTGTACGCAAGCAGCCCCGTCTGGCAGGAGGCCTGGAAGCGTTACTACCGGATGATTTTCAGGGATTCCTGCGACCGGCTTAGGCGGCCAGCCTTTGACATCTACAACGCGCTCGCCCCGGACTGCGCCGACGAGACCGACCTCGCGCAGCGGCTCCTGGATTGGACACAGCACATGGGCTACGAGCGGGAGAAGAACAACAGCGATTTCGCCTCCCTGCCGTCGATGCTTCTCGGAGGGGGAAGCGACTGCGATGCCCGCAGCATGATGCTCGCCGTCCTGCTCCGGGCGATGAACATGGACAGCTGCATGTTCGTAAGCGCAACATTCAGCCATGCGCTGGCGGGCTTTGTCTCCAGCCATCCCGGCCACAGCTTTGCGGCAGATGGAAAGAACTATCTGATGGGGGAGACTACATCGAAAGGCCTCACCTGGGGCAAGGTCTCCGCCGAGATGGACGACACGAGCCAGTGGATCCCCGTCATCTTCCCGTTCTGATGGGCGCCGGGACAGACCAGTTCCATAGGAAGGACAGTCCGGTCCCGTACATGATGCCGCTACTGTCTTGCCAAAATTCTTGATTTATAGCATACTGTGCGTGAGATGAAAAAGGCACTGATTACTGGTATAACAGGGCAGGACGGCAGCTACCTTGCCGAATTCCTGCAGGAAAAGGGCTATGAGGTTCACGG
>CADBRC010000036.1 GCA_902796985.1 uncultured Spirochaetaceae bacterium | reverse complement strand
GTAAGCCACGGTGAGGGGCATTTTTATTGACAAGTACCATTCCGTCAGTTATAGTATAAAAATGCCGGGATATCGGGAACATGTCTGTAGGAATGCCCTCATTTCTTGGTGTAATATAGAATTGCGGAGAATGTTATGAGAACGCACGTAAAAACCTCAAAGCAAATACCGGTTATACTGGTTTTGTTATGTGTCGCGCAGTTTTTGTTTTCTCAGCCCGTAACGAAAGAGGAAAGGGCGAACGTGGGGAAGTTCCTGTCGAATACGACGTATGATGTCCAGACCATTGAGCTGACACGGGGATATATCATAGGGATTTATGGAGGAAACGGTTGGGCAGTTGGAGATGCCTTGCCACAAGGAATGGAGGAAAAATTACAGGAATTCAATTTCCAAAGGTGGAGAATCAATGATGTTCATATAGCTGAAAACGGATCATGGGTAATTGTCGGTGATACGGTTTCGGGTTCCGGTGTCCCGCAGGACTGCGATGAGGCGGTCAATACGTTGCTGAAGATCGGAGATTACATAACGTGCGTGTCATTCAATTCTATAGGAGATTGGTGCGTCATCGGTGAGAAAACGTATATTGCTTCCCGCAAGGTAGAGGACAACATTAAGGAGGCCTCCGCACGATATGGCCATATCAAGTATGTACATGTAACGAATGATGCCATCGTGGTCTCTTGTGAAGAAGGCCAGTACTGTTCGGTCGGCTGGGACGTGCCATTGGCAAAGGACCTTTCGGACAAGCTGGACACACTTGACTTCAGGCCGAAGTACATCAAGCTGTTTTATGACGGATCGTTCTTCATTGGCAACCAGGACCTGAGCCGCTGGACAGCTACTTTTTAATTGCCCGGGGTTCCCGGTTGCCGTATCTCGTCTTATCCCGCGAAGAACTCCCGTATCGCGGCGGTCATCTTATCGATATGCTTCGTAAAGCAGTGGTCGTCGCCCTCAACCGTAACGAGCCGTGCGTTCTTGTACAGCTTCTGAGCCTTTACCGAGTATGAGTATGGCACCGCTTCATCTGCATCCCCGTGAATGATGAGGACGGGCCCCTCATAGCGGACAATCTCATCTTCCACATGGATGGTCTGCGCAACGCGGGCATAATTCCCCGAAAGCTCCCAGTATGAGGAAGTAATTTTTTCCGGAATGTGCTTCGGGTCAAAGGCAGAACCGAGCAAAGAACCTCTCCGTGCATCGTCAGGAATGCAGAGGGCCGGGGAGATCGGCAGAATCGCCTTGAAATCGTCAGCGCACATACCGGCAACCAGCATAGTCAGAAACCCGCCCTGGGAATGACCGCTCAGATAGAGGTCGGTTACAAAATCCAGCGACTTCGCATAGTGCACGACTGTCAGGGCATTCGTCACCCATTTGTAGATGGTGTGGTTTCTGAACTCGCCGTCACTTTTCCCGTGCCCGTACATTTCTACGCGGAGAACGGCGACTCCGGCATCGTTCATCGCCTTCTGCGCCGCTATGATGTGAGGCTCTTCCATATGCCCCGAAAAACCGTGAATCAAAATGCACAGGGGGCCTTTTCCTGTCTCAAACGGTTTGTCAAGCTTCGCGTGCAGGCGGAGGCCGTCGCAATCGATGTAAAATTCTTCCATAAATAAACCTCTTTGCTCAGCATAGCATAATCCGCTCCTTTTGTCTGCCTGCCGGGCGGCAGATGACCACCAGAGGCAGATGCACGCCCTGCCGGAGCGGCCCGGGGCGCATGACAAGGCCCGCGTAATCTGCTAAACTGAATGAGACAGTTACAAAAGCGGAGGTTTATGATGAAGAAAGATTTTGGAAAGCAGACCTACATGTATCCCATGCCGGTGCTTATCATAGCGACCTATGACGAGGACGGGAAGCCCGACGCAATGAATGCTGCCTGGGGCGGAATCCACGACACCAACCAGATCGGGATATGCCTGGACAAGAGCCACAAGACGACCAGGAACATCGCCGCCCGCAAGGCATTCACCGTCAGCATGGCGGACGCTGCGCACGTCAAGGAGTGCGACTACTTCGGCATCGTCAGCGGGAACAAGGAGCCGGACAAGCTCGGGAAGGCGGGAATGACCGTCAGCAAGTCCAAGTTCGTAGACGCGCCCGTCATAAACGAGCTGCCGATGGTGCTGGAATGCGAGCTCGACAGCATGGGGGACGACGGTGACTACATCGTGGGCAACATCATCAACGTCTCCGCCGATGAGTCCGTCCTTACCGACGGCAAGATTGACGCGGCCAAGCTCCGCCCCATCTGCTATGACCCGGTGGGCCACAACTACAACGTCCTCGGCGAGGTCGTGGGCAAGGCATTCTCCGACGGCAAGGCGATAGGCGGAGCAGAGTGATAAAAAGGACCGGTTACGCCGACCTGCCCCTGCACGTCGGTACCGTCCCCCGCTGGCTTGCCGACCGGATGATGCTGCTGGGCACACAAATCGTAGAGGCCCTTCTCATCGAATACGGCAAGAAAGAAGTCCTCCGCCGCCTGAGCGACCCCCTCTGGTTCCAGAGCCTCGGCTCCGTGCTGGGGATGGACTGGCATTCCAGCGGCATCACGACGAGCGTCATGTACGCCCTCAAGCGGGGAATCAACCCGCGCGCACGGGAGTTCGGCCTCTGCGTCTGCGGCGGCCGGGGCAAATATTCCAGAAAGACCCCGGAGGAGCTGCTCTACCTGGGGGACGCGACCGGTTTGGACGGGAACGCGCTGGTCAGGGCGAGCAAGCTTTGCGCCAAGGTGGACGGGACAGCAGTGCAGGACGGCTTCCAGCTCTACCAGCACAACTTCATCCTCTCCGACGAGGGAGACTGGGCGGTGGTCCAGCAGGGTATGAACACGCAGTCCAAAACGGCCCGCCGCTACCACTGGTGCTCCGAAAGCCTCAAGTCATTCGTCGAGGAACCTCATACCGGTGTGACGGGAGAGAACCGGGGCCTCCTCCTGAACCTGACGGACAGGGAAGCCGCCCCCACCCGCTCGTCCATCCTTTCCATAAGCAATGAGCAGCCTGACAGGATTCTGGGCGAGGTCTCCCGGGCGGTAAAGGAAGACGGAATCCAGCTGAGCCTCTTCCCCTCCCCCGGCGGCCCGCCCGCGGCCCCGCTCCCCGCAGAACGGACAGGCGCGGGACCTGTCACGACCGGCAGCCCGGACAATCAGCATCCGGACAATTACTATATAGAAGAAAACTCGCGCAACCTGACCATGCCCGCCCGTCACCAGCTGAAGGCGGAGGATGTAGATTTGAAGCGGCTCGGGGCAGTGCTGGCCACGGCCTACGACGGGCAGAACAAGGACTTCGAGGGCCTCCTGCTCACCCCCGGCCTTGGCCCCCGGACCCTCCAGTCGCTCGCCCTCGTCAGCGAAGTGATTTACGGTACGCCTTCCCGCTTCCGCGACCCCGCCCGCTTCAGCTTCGCCCACGGGGGCAAGGACGGCCACCCCTTTCCCGTCCCCACGAGGGTTTACGACGAGTCCATCCGCATCCTCGGAGACGCGGTGGAGAAGTCCCGGATGGGCTACAAGGACAAGAGCGACTGCCTCCGCCGCCTGCACACAACCGCGCTTGAGATAGAAGCGAACTGCTCCCCGGAGGCGGACTTCGACAAGACGATTGAACGGGAGAAAGCGCACTCCCACGAGTGGGGCGGCAGGACGGTGGGCGGATGCTCTTGACGACGACAATGGCAAAATACTTGCCCCGGCCTATAAAAATTCCGATACAAAGAAGAGGGGATTCTTATATGGCAGAAGAGAAGGTTATGATATCGCAGGACGAGCTGAGCCGCATGCTGACGGTTTTCAGCAACGTCCACAAGGACAACGATGAAAACGAGCGGGGGACACCCCCCGCGAACATGGTCCTTTCGCAGGTCGAAGTCGATACCGTTTTTGAGAAGGGGGTGAAAGCTCCCCCGAAAGCTGGCAATGGCGGCATAATCAAGCCCGCCGCCGGGTCGGGTACGGATGCGGCTGCACAGATACGGGCGCAGAAGATTGCTGCCCGCAAGGCTCACTCTGCCCAGATTCTCGCACAGGTCAACGCATGCTCTCCCAAGCGCATACAGGTCTCCTACGGCAGCTGCCTGAAGAAGACCATCGATATAGACAAGCTCAAAGAGGGAGACGTAGTGGAGCTGGACCGCAAGATCAGCGAAGAAGTAAAGGTTTTCGTAGACGGAAGACTCTTCGCCAAAGGCGTGCTGGGTGAGAAAGCCGGCGTCGCCACGGTCAAGCTTACGAACCTCTCGCCCAGGACGACGAAATGACCTTTTCCCGGGGCAGGCTCCTTGCTTTTCTCATCCTTTTGCTCACCGCTGCTTTTCCCGTGAAGCTCCATGCCGGGACAGGCATAGGAGTAGAAGGGGGCATCACACCTGCCCTGCTTGAGTATTCCCCATCCAATTCGCCGCACACAGGCGAAGGGCTTCCCATCATGCTGGGGCTGACATTCAAATCCGACAAGCTTCCCCTCATCATGGGCGCAAAAATGCAGCTTACCGACGGACAGGTAAGCGGAGGCGGGGCTTCCGCCGATGTCTGGCTGGCAGACATCCAGATAGGCTACTCCGTGTTCAACTTCTACTGCGGCCCCGGCGCGACCCTCCTCTACATGAACGAGATTGATTCGGGCGACCACAAGCAGTCCAAGGGCCTGTTCGTTGCCCCCCGGGTCTTCGCCGGCCTGGACACCATGCTCGCAAACGTCGTGGAGGCGTACGCCCAGGTAACGGTAGAGCCGGGCGTCGTCTTCGCCGAAAGGGACGGCTTCATCTTCCGCATCAACACCCCGGTGACCCTGGGTGTGCGCTTCTGGTTCTGACGTCGTTTTTGATTGCCAGTCCCTGCCCAATCTGATATAGTTAGCGCATGTCTTCACTGAGAAAACTCACCTGGGGGCTTGAGGGCAAGTACAAGCTCTACTCCCTGCTGACCCCCGTAACGATGATTGGAGAGGTGGTCATGGAAGTGATTATCCCCCTCCTGATGGCCCGGATTATCGATGACGGCATAGCGGGCGGGGACCTCGCCTACGTGCTCCGGGTCGGTGCAATGATGGTCGCACTGGCCTTCGTATCACTCTGCTTCGGTACACTCGGGGCACGGTTCGGGGCTGTTGCCTCGCTGGGATTCGCCCGCAACCTCAGGCGCAATTTGTTCCGGAAGGTGCAGGAGTTCTCCTTCGGCAACGTGGACCACTTCTCCACCTCCTCGCTCGTCACCCGCCTGACTACTGATGTGACCAACGTGCAGAACACCTACCAGATGCTCATCCGCATCTGCTTCCGCGCACCGATAATGCTGGTCTCCGGCACGGTGATGGCATGCACCATAAACCTCCGCCTTTCGACGGTCTTTTTCGTCGCCATCCCCTTCCTCGCACTGATTCTGGGAATCATCATCAGAATATGCTATCCCCGTTTCCGCGCGATGCTCGCCCAGTACGATGACCTGAACAGCAAAGTGCAGGAGAACCTGATAGCAATCCGCGTTGTCAAAAGCTTTGTCCGCACCAGCTACGAAGGCAAGAAGTTCGACACGTCAGCATCCACGCTCAGGGACCTGCAGGTCAGGGCGGAGAAGGTCGTCATACTGAACGGTCCCGTCATGCAGCTGGTCGTCTACGCCTGCATCATCGCCGCCCTTTTCTTCGGCGGCAGGATGATTGTCTTCGGGGACATGCAGACCGGGCAGCTGATAAGCTTCATCACCTACATCACGCAGATCCTCATGTCGCTGATGATCCTTTCCATGATTTTTGTCATGCTCGTGCTTTCCCGTGCAAGCATCAACAGGATTCTGGAGGTGCTGGACGAAGTCCCGGAGATCCAGAACCCTGCAGCCCGGGACGGGAAGGCGGTCACGGAAGTTCCCGACGGTTCCATAGACTTCAAGGACGTAACCTTCTCCTATTCAGGCGATGCGGACAAGGCGGTGCTGAACGGCATCAACCTGCATATAGACTCAGGCTCGGTCGTCGGCATCATCGGAGGTACGGGCTCGTCCAAGACGACGCTCGTGTCGATGATCCCCCGCCTCTATGACGTGATGTCCGGAAGCGTCTCCGTCGGCGGAACGGACGTACGGGAATACGAGCTCACGGCCCTGCGCAACAGCGTGTCAGTCGTCCTCCAGAAAAACGTGCTCTTCTCGGGTACGGTGCGGGACAACCTCAAGTGGGGCAACGCGCGGGCAAACGACGAAGAGCTGAAGGCCGCATGCATCGCAGCAGACGCAGACGAGTTCGTGTCCGCACTGCCCAAGGGCTATGACAGCGACCTGGGACAGGGGGGCGTGAACCTGTCAGGCGGCCAGAAGCAGCGGCTCTGCATTGCCCGCGCCCTGCTCAAAAAGCCCAAGATCTTGATTCTGGACGACAGCACGAGCGCAGTGGACACGGCGACGGACGCGCGGATCCGCAAGGCTTTGCGGAACTCCCTGCCCGAGACGACAAAGATAATCATAGCGCAGAGAATCACGTCGGTGCAGGACGCGGACATCATCTATGTGATGGACGGCGGAAGGATAGCCGGAGCGGGAACCCATGAGGAGCTTCTCGCCTCCAACGCCATTTACCGGGAGGTTTATGACTCCCAGCAGTCCCAGAACTAGCGGGGAGGAAACGATATGCCAAGAATGGAAATGCGCGGTACGGCAAAGCCGAAGAACACCGCACGGACAATAAAGAGGATATTCTCCTATCTTGCCGCCTACAGGCTGCATCTTTTCTTCGTACTGCTGGCGGTCATCGTCAGCTCCGGGGCGACGGTCGCCTGCGACTCCCTGCTCAAGCCCGCGATAAACGACTACATCGTACCCCTGTACGAACGGGCAAGCGCGGGGGAGCAGATTGTCTTTGCAGACTTCTTCCCCTTCCTCCGCCTGATAGCCCTCATGGTCATCATCTTCGTCTCCGGGGCACTGGCGACCTGGGTGAACTCCCGCCTGATGCTCCACGTCTCTACCCGTACCCTGTACCGGATACGGAAAGACCTGTTCGACGAACTGGAGCGGCTTCCCATGCGCTACTACGACGGACACACCCACGGCGAGCTGATGTCCCTGTTCACCAACGACACGGATACCCTGCGCGACATGATGAGCCAGAGCCTGCCGCAGCTCTTCTCCAGCCTGATAAGCGTCACGGCGGTCTTCATCATGATGCTCGTGACAAGCCCCCTCCTGACCCTGCTCGTCATCGTGACGATTGCCCTCCTGATGTTCGTCGTAGCGACGGTCGGCAAGAAGAGCGCACGGGCATTCCGAGACCAGCAGGCCGCAATCGGCAAGGTCAACGGATACATCGAGGAGCTGATTGAAGGGCAGCGGGTCGTCAAGGTGTTCAACCACGAAAAGGAAGTCATCCGCGAGTTCGCCAGGCGGAACGATGCACTCTGCGAAGCGGGCACACGGGCCAACACCTTTGCGAATATCCTCGCTCCCGTGTCCAACAACATCGGCCACATACAGTACGCCCTCGTCGCAATAGCCGGGGCGATGATGATCATACGGGGCATGCTGGACCTTGGCTCCATTGCAGCCTTCCTCCAGTATACCCGGGGCTTCACCCGCCCCATCTCCATGATGAGCCAGCAGTTCAACGGCATCCTGAATGCCCTCGCCGGTGCGGAGCGGATTTTCGCCTGCATCGATGAGGAAAACGAAACAGACGAAGGAAACGTGACTTTGGTCAACGCGAGCGAAACCCTGCCCGCAGCAGCTTCCGACGGCAAGGCCCACCTGGTCCAGTCCTATGCGCAGACCGGCGAGTGGGCATGGCGGGTCCCCAAGGACATGGCCGCCAGTCTGGGCGCAGGCGGTACGTATGCCGACAACGACGGCTTCTCCCTCGTCAAACTGCGCGGAGACGTGGACTTCAGGGGCGTGTCCTTCAGCTACGTTCCCGGCAAAGAAGTCTTGCACAACATAGACCTGCACGCAAAACCGGGCGAAAAGATTGCCCTCGTCGGCTCAACCGGCTCAGGCAAGACAACGATAACGAACCTGCTGACCCGTTTCTACGACATCGACGAAGGCAAGGGGACGGTCACTTACGACGGAATCCCGCTCAAAGACATAAAGAAGGACGACCTCCGCCGTTCGCTCGGCATGGTACTGCAGGACACCCACCTGTTCACCGGCACCATCCGTGACAACATCCGATACGGCAACCTGGAGGCAAGCGAGTCGCAAATCATCGCCGCCGCAAAGCTCGCCAATGCGGACTACTTCATCCGCCACCTGGAGAAAGGCTACGATACGGTCATCTCCGGCGACGGGGGCAACTTGAGTCAGGGACAGAGGCAGCTCCTCGCCATCGCGCGGGCCGCAGTCGCCGATCCGCCCGTCCTGATTCTGGACGAGGCAACCAGTTCCATCGACACGCGGACGGAAGCCCTCATAGAGAAGGGCATGGACTCCCTCATGGAAGGGCGGACGGTCTTCGTCATAGCCCACCGCCTTTCGACGGTACGGAAT
>CADBRC010000035.1 GCA_902796985.1 uncultured Spirochaetaceae bacterium | reverse complement strand
CGGTTGCCTTGACGCTTCGCTGGCAGTTGCCTTGAAGCTTCGCTGACAGTAGCCTTGAAGCTTCGCTGGCGGTTGCCCAAACCGGCCTCTTCCATTATACTATGCCCCTATGCACAATCTCAGGCTCTATCATGACGACGACGGGACGACGTTCCACCGGGAAGCCCTGATTCTTTTCTCCCAGTGCGGCGCGGGCAAGGTTCTTTCCCTCACCGAACTGCTGCGTCTGACCGCAGACACGGCGGTCGAAGACTACCGGGAACGGGGAATGTCCTTCGGCTTCCTCGCGGAGCACGAGGTCGCAATCCTTGTGTCCCGCCTTGCCTTCCGCTTTCACGCCATGCCCCGGATTGACCAGCGGGTAAACGTTACGACCTGGGAGGAGAAGCCCGAGCCTCTCCAGCTCAGGCGCGCCTACGAGATTACAGACGAGGGGGGCGGACTTCTGGTCTCCGGCCTGTCCAGCTGGCTCCTCGTCAACCCCACAAGCCGCAGGATTATCCCGAGCAAGGACTTCACCCTCCGCCCGCCGGTGGAGCGGGAGGAAGAGCACGACTGCATGAAACCCGGCAAAATCATCCTGCCGCAGGACATGGAGCTCTGGCACGAGCGGACAATCGGCCTGTCCGACATAGACTCGAACTGCCACACGAACAACTGCCGCTACGGAGCCTTCGTGGAGGATGCCCTGCCCCCCGCCCTGCGCGGCAAGGAGTTCACGGACTTCCGCCTGAACTATTCCAAGGAGGCCAAGCTGGACCAGAAGATGCAGGTATTCGGCAAAGCGGACGAAGCGGAACGCAAGCTCGTCATGGTGGGTAAGACCGAGGACGGGAATTCTTTTGAGGCGGAGCTGTACTGGAAATGAGCACGATGACCGAAAACTATCTGGGACGGCTTACGAGCAAGTTCCGCGTCAAGAACTTCTGGAAGAAGTTCATCTTCGTTGCCGTCGCGATATTCCTGATGGGCTTCAGCCTCTCCTTCCTCATCGAAGCCAGCTGGGGAACCGACCCCTATTCCTTCATGAACCTGAACCTGTCCAGCAAGATTGGCTGGACCCTCGGCAACTGGCAGCTGCTGCTGAATGCCGCCATGCTGCTGTTCATGCTTGTCTTCGGCCCTCAGTTTATCGGGGCAGGTACCGTCCTCAACATGGTCCTCATCGGCTACACGGCGGACTTCTTCTGCTGGCTCTGGCTCCAGGCCGGCCTGCACGACATCATCTGCCTGCCGGAATACTTCCCGCTCCGCGTCGCCGTGTTCGCCGTCTCGCTCTTCTTCTTCATCGTGACGGCGGCAGTCTACATGAACTGCGACATGGGCCTTTCTCCCTACGATGCGGCGATAAAGATAATCAGCGGCTGGATTCCGAAGATTCCCTACTTCGCCATCAGGATTGCCTACGACCTGCTCGCCGTAGGGGTCGGACTCGCGGCGGGCCTGACTTCCGCACGGGGGCTGCAGGGCTCGCTCCTCGGTACCGTCATAATGGCCCTCGCAATGGGCCCCGCCATAAGCACCGTGGGCCGCCTGATGAAGGAGCACGTCAGCATATTCAGGGAATGACAGGCCCGGTCTCCTAGTCCGGACGAACGTCTGAAGTCCGGACTAAGCCAGTGCAAAAGTAACCGACTTTTGCACTGGCGAGCTTGCCATTTATGCCGTAAAGTTATATCCTTGTTCCTATGTATATGCATAAAGTAGGAATCGTCAAATTTCTTTCCATATTACTTTCTTCCTTCCTGCTGCTTGCCGCCCCGCTTGCGGCGATGAGCAGGAACGGGGAGACTGCTTCTTCCAGCAAGAACGTCGAGAGCTTCACGCTGGAAAACGGGCTTACGGTCTTTACGTCCGAGAACCACAGCGTTCCCCTCGTCTACATCGAAATTGCCGTCCGGGCGGGCGGCGTAACGCAGACCCCGGAGACGGCGGGCCTCTTCCACCTCTACGAGCACATGATGTTCAAGGGCAACGAGCTGTACCGGGACGCTGCCTCCGTCCAGAAGGCGATAAACGACATGGGCGTGACCAGCTGGAACGGCACGACCAGCCCTGACTGCGTGAACTATTTCTTTACAATACCGAAAGATCAGTTGGAGAACGGCCTCGCCTTCTGGAACGCCGCCATCCGGAGCCCCCTGATGGATCCGAAGGAGCTTGAGAACGAAAAGAAGGTCGTCCTCTCCGAGATAGAAGGCGGTCAGTCAGATCCTTCCACCATCCTGTCCAACTACCTCCGGACCAAACTGTTCCCCGACGCCCCCTACCGCTGCGATCCCGCAGGTTCATCAGAGGTCGTCAGGAACGCGACCGTCGCCCAGCTGCGCGACATGCAGAGCAAGTACTACATTCCCTGCAACGCGGCCCTGTTCGTCGGCGGAGACATAAACCCGGCGGAAGTCCATGCCCTCGCCAGGAAGATATGGGGCAGCTGGACCAACAACGGCAACAAGGCCCCCGCAAAGCAGGCCCAGCAGTCTACCGCCCCCTTCGGCAAGCCCCAGCTGGCGGTCATGCCCTATGACAAGATGGCGGAGCAGCTTGCCGATGTGGAAATCTACTTCCGCGGGCCGGATTCCGACTATAACCTGGAGGACGTGTACGCCTCCGATTACCTTGAAAACCTGATGGACGACCCGGACGGAACTTTCGCCCAGAGCCTGGTTGCCGACGGGGAGCTTGAGATTCCCGATTCCGCCTATGTCTGGGGCGGGGGCAGCTTCAACAGGGCGATGGGCATGTTCTCCTTCGGGGCGGTCATGCTGGAGCCGGACAAAAAGCTCCCCGAGCGCACCGGGCACCTGCTTTCCAAGGTGCAGGACGAAATTCTGCCTGCCATGGCAGCTGATTCTTCCCTGTACACGCCGGCCAAGGTTAAGGACATCGTGCGGAAGCTGTCCGACGCGGACATTATGTCCACCCAGACCGCCGAAGGCATCCTGTCCCAGGTCAGGAGCGCATGGCTCAGGGCGACCCCGGACTTCTACTACAGCTACAACAGCAAAATTGGCAAGGTGACCCAGGCGGACGTGCGGTCATTCATCGGCAAGTACGTCACGGGCAAGAATCCCCTCGTCCTTGTTCTGGTGAACCCCTCAGTCTACCAGAAGACCAAACAGGCATTTGCGGCAAAGGGCTATGATGTCATTTCGGCAGACAACGCCTTCTGGTGGAAGAACCGCCGCTACGCACCCGATCCGGCCAAAGTCGCGCTGGAAACGGCGGTCCCCGACAGACAGGACATCTATGTTCCGGCTGCCGGAAAGAAGAGTTCCTACAAGCTGTCGGCCAGCCGCTCCGTAGACAGGCTTTCGCTCAAGAACGGCATTCCGGTCTACGTCCTCCGCGACGCGAAGAGCCGGATAGCAACCGTCAGCATCGCCGTCAGGGGCGGGGTAGACAGGCTTACGCCCGAGACTTCCGGTCTGGAGCAGGCCCTCTTCTCGATGATGTCGGACAGCTCCGTACGCTATGACTATACGACGAGGAAGACGATAGCATTTGACAATCAGTCTTCGATAGGGTCTACCTGCAAGGTCGCAGGATCCTACCTGACCCTTTCCACGATAGACAGCTACCTCTACGACATGATTCCCGTCCTGACCGACGGCTTCGTGAACCCGGACTTCAACGAGCAGCTGTACGCCCTGCTGATGAACGGCTATTCGATGAACGTTCAGAACACGCTGAACGATCCCGAGTCCCTCCTGAGCTACCAGATGCACAGGGAGCTGTACAAGGGGCATCCCTTCGAAGCGCAGACCTCCGTCACGCCGGATTCCATCGGCAGCATTACGGTAGAGAACATGCAGGCCCTGCACAAAAAGATCCTGAACGCCGAGAACATCTTCATCTTCGCCTCGGGCAACATCTCTTCGTCCAAACTCGTCACCGAGCTGAACAAGACCCTGGGACTGCTTGCCTCGGACAAGGGCGAAGTCTACAAGCCCCATGCGGTCGCCCCTGCCGGCATCGGAAGTCAGAACAAGGTCCTGACCCATCCGTCCGCACAGGGAACGGGTTACGCAGAGCGGGTGGTCGCCGGACCGACGGCTGACTCGCCCGACTACATTCCCGCCGTCATAGCTTCCAACATCTATTCCAGCATCCTGTTCAATGTTGTCCGCGAACATCACGGGGCATGCTATTCTCCGGGGTCGGTCATGCAGCTTTCCCGCGCGCCGACCTGCGGCGAGTACATCTTCAAGCTGTCCGACCCGGGCTTCGTCAGCTACGTCAACGAGGCGAGGGACTATATGGCCGCCGGGAAGGTGATAGATTCCGTGGGCGCGGACGGCAAGTACGTCGTCTCCGACATTGCGGACGAGCTGGAGAGTTACCGGAACTCCTACATCGTATCGACATATTCCGGACAGAGGACGGCTGCCGCCGTTGCGGGCCAGCTGGTCTACAATCTGCTGAGCTACGATGACATGAGCTTTACCGACAAGCTCAATGCACAGGTACTGGAGCTGGATGCAGACAAGGTTGTGTCCGTGTTCAAGAAGTACTGGTGCGACGCGAAGAGCCAGTGGTGGGTCATGGCCGGACCGGACTTGAAGGATAAAGTCAAATTCTAAAGCAGACTGGACGGGGCCGGCAAAGCAGCAGCTTTGGGACTCCCGTCCATTGCCCTTACCGGGCGGGAGG
>CADBRC010000034.1 GCA_902796985.1 uncultured Spirochaetaceae bacterium | reverse complement strand
TCATCACCTTCAGGTCCCCGCTCACGACATCGGTAAAGATGTTCGCCGAAGCGCCGCTGACGAGCTTCACGCCCTTCTCGTTCATCGAGACGGGAAGGTGGATGTCACGGGCGGCGACGTTCCAGAACACGATCTCCGGCAGCTCGTAGCCCGCCTTCGCGAACTTCTTCCTGTATACGTCAAAGCTGCTGCTCCCCTCGGCACAGTAGTCGAACTCCATGTCGGAGATGATCAGCACGCGCTCAATCATCTCCTTCTTGGGAACGCTCCCGGCCTTCGCCACGTCGAGGATGAGCTGGTACACCTTGCCGATGTCGGTGTTCGCGGCCTCCCCGAACTGGGAAATGAAGTCCAGCTTCTTTTTCAACGTGTCCGCTGTGTCGGGAATCTGGATCAGTTCCGGCCGCTCGCTGAACGTGATGAAGCTGTTCCGGTACGCGCCCTCCAGCTGCTCACTGAAGAGCAGGGCAAGAGACGTAGCCACACTGACAGGACTTACCCCCCTGCCACAATTGCTGTACATCGAACCGGAACCGTCACGGACAACGATAGTCCTGCCCTTCACCGTATCGCGCTTGAGCGACTTCCAGCTGGCCTCCAGCGCAAGCTCCTTATCTTCGCCGACTTCACTCAAGCTTGGCCACCCGACTGTATTAAAATACGATGCGACAATCTGATAGGGATAGAGGGTTCCCGCGTTGAGCTTGACCTTCTCATCCTCCGGGACGGCAACGCCGCTCGCGGCAAGGGCCGTCTGTTCCATGACCTTCTTGAGGAAGCCGGAATAGCGATCTTTGTCATTCCTCAGGAATGCCTTCTTGTAACGGAACATCGCCTGGCTGGGCTGCTTGGAATAGTCAAAGCTGTAGTCCCTGCGGCGGAGGTAGTCCTCGATGATCTGAATCTCCTTCCGGAGGGCCGAACACAGCCTGCGGTATTCCGCGGCGTTCATACCCAGTGCCCCCATGAGGATCTTCGCGGCGCGGACGGTTCCCTTTGACGAGGCATTGATGGACGGGAGCCACTTTCCCAGAAGGCTTATGCCGCCTGCAAGCGCCCCGGAATCCCTTCCGGCCTCCGATGACCCTTCGCCGGAGTCCGCGCACTCAGCGCCCCCGGAGGCATCGCCGTCATGACGCACGCCTTCGAGCACCGCCCGGTCTTTTTCGAGCTGCGCCTTAATCACGGCGACGGCATCATCCTTCAGCCTCGTGCCGAGCAGACACAGAAGGTCGTCCCAACGGCCATATTTGGAAACGGCGTACAGGATTTTGCGGGCAGTCTCAGGAGAAACGTCCGCAAGATGGCAGAGAAGCTTCCTGAAAGACGTGCGCTCGCCAAGCCCGCCGCGGATGTCCCTCATATAGAAGAGGATCTTCACGGCAAGCGCGGGATCCTCGGCATAGGCACGCACGAACAGCTTCTCCAGATCGCCGGGATTGTTCCGCATACCACCGCACAAGGAGAAAAAGTCAAGGCATGCCGACCCCGACGAGCGGAACGCGGTATCGCCGTTTTCGGTATACGTCCTGTTCAAAAACTTCTTGATCTCATCCAACGCAGTCATCGCTTTCTCCTAAAAAACAAGGCACATCGCTTCAGCCATCGCTGGCTGCCGGGAGTCGAACCCGCGAAAACCACTGGTCTGCTGCCTGTGCCTTTATGCGTTCATCCTAACACACCCCGCCGAATCAATCACGGAAAAAATGGTGCGAAACGCCTCACCGCCGCTTCTTCCACGGGGCCTCCTCACCGCCCGCCTTGAAGTTGTAGATGGGCTTGATGACCTTCACGATTTCGGCGGTGGGGCCGATGTTCTCCATAATGCTTTTCATCGGCTTGTAGGCCATCGGGGCCTCGTCGATCGTGTCCTTGCCGACGGTCGTAGAGAAGATGCCCTCCATCTCCCGCCTGAACTTCTCCAGGCTCAGCTCGCGCCGCGCCTTGGCCCGGCTCATGATGCGGCCCGCCCCGTGGGGCGCGGAGAAATTCCAGTCCTCGTTCCCCTTCCCGACGCAGACCAGGCTCCCGTCGCGCATGTTCATCGGGATGAGCAGCTTCTCGCCCTCCTTCGCGCTCACCGCCCCCTTGCGCAGGATCATCGCGTCCAGGTCGATGTAGTTGTGGACCGTCGTGAACTGCTCGGCAATCTCGTCCTTCGCGACGCGGAGGCCCACGCAGATGGTGTCGATCATCGCCTTGCGGCTCAGCATGGCGAACTGCTGCATGATCCGCATGTCGTTCAGGTAGTCGTCAAACAGGGAGCCGGAGACGTAGGCCAGGGCCTCGGGCACGTCCGACTTTATCTGGGCGTTCAGGCTTTTGACCGCGCCCTCGATCTCCTGCTCGCGGCCTTCCGCCTTGAGCCGGTCGATGAGCGCGGTGATGTCGCATTCGCGTTTGCCGTTGATCTGCTTCCACGCCTCGGCCTGATAGTAGCCGGCGATCTCAAGCCCCGCGTGCCTGCTCCCCGAATGGACGACGATGTAGAGGTTGCCGTCCTCGTCGCGGTCGGCCTCGATGAAGTGGTTCCCGCCGCCCAAGGTCCCCAGGCTCAGCCGCGCCCGGTTCTTGTCATACTTCCCCCGGATATCGTCCCATGCAATCTGGTCAACGAACTTGTGCGGAAACTTCCTTATGTCAAATCCCGAGGGGATGTTGCCCCTGATGGACTTGTCCAGCTTCTCCGGATCGAACGTGCGGCTCGTCGGGGAGTCGGCATGGAACACGATGGTCTCCATCCCGCAGCCGATGTCCACGCCGACAAGGTTCGGGCAGATCTTGTCCGTAATCGTCATGGTCGTGCCGATCGTGCAGCCCGCCCCCGCGTGGATGTCGGGCATGAGCCTGATCTTGGAGCCTTCCGCGAACTTCTGGTCGCAGAGGGTCTTGACCTGGCAGATGGACGCCTCCTCCACGTCGTTGGTGAAAATCTTCGCGCTGTTGTAGCGCCCGCTCACAATCTGGGTCTGTGCCATGTGTTTCCTCCTGTTCCGGCCGCATGTCCGGCCATAGACACAAAGCGCATCGTATTCTCATACGAAGGTCCAATTCCTTGTTGCATTGCTGTCTGCGCTTTTATGCTTTTACTTGTCGAACAAAGTACGTGCGGGAGTTCGCGTCTTTACCCCGCAAAAAATGGTGCGATTGATTTTGCTGCCCGTACTTTTATGATGCCCATTCTATCGGAAAGGCCGGGCACAATCACGGAAAAAAAGGTGCGAAACGAAACGGCAGGCTACATCAGGGCCATCTGCGCCGCAATCCGCTCCCTCATCTCCGCGACGAAAGAAGCCGGCTCCAGCACCTTCACCATGGGGCCGAATCCCAGGACCCGGACCACAAGCTCCGTCCGGTCCCTCGCATCGTAGGAAAGGGTGAGGCGGTAGCTGGCATCGCCAAGCTTCTCGCAGGACTTCTCGAAATGGGCGAACGCATGGAGCACCCGCTCAAGCGCCTTGCGCTCGTCGTAGATCTCAAGGATGACGGACTCCATGGCCGCCGGGGGCGGGGAGATACGGCTGTCGCCAGCGCCGTCGGTTGCACCGTCGGCAATGCCCGCATTATCTGCCCCGTCCGGCCCCTCCACAATCCGGCAGCTGACCATACGCGCCATATTGCTGTATATCCTGTGCGAGCGGTGCAGGGAGACCAGGCGGAATTTCCCGTCCTTAAGCGAATACTCCATCTTGCAGGGCAGGCAGGTGAACTCGTTCGTCCTCCCGTCGCGTCTGGCGTATGTCATACGGAGCCTCCTCCTCCCGTGGATGGCCCGCATCGCCGTGCGGAAGTTTTCTCTATACTTCTCGTCCTCAAAGTCGTCATGGTCGCAAAAGGCATCATAGAGGAAATAGTCCTCACCGCTGAAAAGCGGCTCCACGTCGCGGAGGCTTTCCCGCAGGACGGCAAGGGCCGCATCGTCCACAAAGAGGCGGATCCGCGGGTCGGCGCAGAGGGATTTGAGCCAGCGCTTCTGCAGGAGCGAGAGCGGCATCGTCGGGGGCCTCCGGATGTTCGTCGTCCAGTCGTCCTTGACAAGCGGCCAGCTCCCCTTCTCCAATGCGGGGACGACGGTGAGGACGCTTTCGGGGAAGGCGAGTTCCCGCACAATGCCGAAAAGGCTGTCCGCGTCCAGCATACCCCGCTGGGCTTCTGCGACAGCGCGGGCGACGGCGTTGTAATAGGAACCGTAGATTTCACTGAACAGCATCGCCCGCCTCCTCGTCGATTATTTCCGCACCACCAGCCTTCGCACTGGCAACATCCCCGCCGACCACTTCCGGGCCGCCCGCTTCCACGCTGCTAGCCCCGCCGTCCGTCAGACCGTACATCCTGCTCATCGTGCGGATGTCATCGTAGAACCTTCTGGTGACGTAGCCGTCCGAGCAGCCGAACTCCGTGATGCGGCAGATGAAGGTCCGCGCCCAGGGGAACAGCTCCTGCGGGTCGTAGATGTCGGCGTCAAAGCGGGCCGTATGGTCGTCGAGCAGGGTGACGGTGCCATAGCGCTTCTCGCGGAGCAGCCGCTGGTAGATGTATTCCTCCCCCTCCCCGAAGCGGACGGTGAAGGTCACGTGCTCGGTCGATATGTCGTTGTGCTTCTTGTTCTGCTTCAGGGCCACGCCCCAGATGTTCTTCCGCAGCAGCTCGAACTCCGCCCGCTTCTGCTCGAAGCCATCGTATACCCCTCCCAGCTTCATGGAGAGGATGTAGTCAAAGCGGAGGGCGAGGAAATACCTCCCGTTCCGACGGTACGCCATCAGGTACATCCTGCCGCCCTGCGTGCTCTGGTATATCATCAGGGGCACGACCTCAAGGCCCATAATCCGCTTGTCCCCGCCTTTGCCTTGGTTCAGGATCAGGAAGCGGTGATCCCGTATCGCCTCGAAGGCCATGCACAGGAAGTCGGACTCGATGGCCGAGGTCAGGTAGTGGTGCCTGAACGCGAACACGTCGCATGCCTTCTGTTCGGCAGCCGGGTATTTGTCAAGCAGGAAATTCCCGAGGATTCCGCAGGGCGCCGCCTCGGAGAAAAAGGAGACGGCATCCTGCAAAGCGGAAAGGCCGGGAGAGTCCGCCCTGCTGTAGAGCATCGCCTTCCCCTGCTTTTCCGCGCGGACCAGCCCAAGTGCCTCGTATTCCTTCAGCTTCTTGCGCACGCCCGATTC
>CADBRC010000033.1 GCA_902796985.1 uncultured Spirochaetaceae bacterium | reverse complement strand
TTGGTGCTGAGGTTCAGGCGGGAGGCTATCTCAATCGTACCGAGGCCCTTGCCCAGCATGGTGAAAATCTGCATCTGCCGGTCGGAAAGGGACGCGAGCCCGGACAGGGTCCCGGCCTGCTCGGTCTTGGCCTCCTCCATCCGCCTTCGCTCCTCGTCGCTCAGCCATATCTTGCCGGAAAGCACCGTGCTGGCGGCTTCCAGAACTTTGGAGGAGCTTTCCTCCTTCATGATGTAGCCCTTCGCCCCCGCCTTGAGCGCGCGCTCGGCGTAATACTTCTCGTCGTGCATTGACAGGACGAGGATGGCGGTACTTTGGTTCTTGGAATGGATGTCCTTGACGACATCAAGGCCATCCTCCCCGCCCAGGTTCAGGTCCACAATCACCAGGTCGGGCCGGAACTGCTCGTAGGCGGAAGCGGCCTCAGCCCTGTTGGTCGCCTCGGCACACACCTCGAACGAAGGCTGTGTGCCTATCAGCGAAGCAAGCCCCTTGCTGAAAATGGGGTGGTCTTCTACAATCAGGACTTTGGAGCGTTCCATGGAACCTGCCTTGCGCCCTTACAGCGCGGCCAGCTTTTCGTTCACGAGCTTGGCGGCGATCTTGGGGTTCGCCTTGCCCTTGCTCTCTTTCATCACCTGACCGGTGAGCCAGCCGATAACGTTGGTCTTGCCGCCCTTGAAGTCCGCGACAGCCTTGGGGTTGGCCTCGATGACCTTAGCGACGATTGCCTGAATCGCGCTGTCATCGCTGACCTGCTCCATGCCCTTCTCCTTGATGATGTCGTCCGGCATCTTGCCCGAGGCGAGCATCTCGGCGAAGACCTCCTTGCCCTGGGCGTTGGATATGCGGCCAGAGTCTATCACGTTGACCAATGCCGTTATATGCTGCGGCGTTATGGAGATGTCGTTTATCGTCTGGTTCTTCTCGTTCAGGACAGCGAGCAGCTCTGCGAGAATCCAGTTGGCAACCTTCTTCACGTCCTTAGCGTCCTTGGCCGCGTCCTCGAACCAGTTGGCAAGATCCCGGCTGGTCGTCAGCGTCTCCACGTCAAAGTCGGACAGGCCGTACTCCTCGCGCAGCCTGTTCCGCTTGGCCTCCGGCAGCTCGCCCACCCTGCCTTCCGCGCGTTCGACCAGTTCTTCCTCCACGGTGAAGGGCTTGATGTCCGGCTCCACGACAAAGCGGTAATCCACGAAAGAGTTCTTGGTACGCTGCACGACGGTCTCTCCCTTGGCCTCGTCCCAGCCCATCGTCACCTTGAAGCCGGGGTTGAACTCCTGCCGGTCCTCCTGGAACTCCTTGAGCTGCCGCTGGGCCTCGTAGGTGCAGGCGTCGCGGATGGACTTGAAGGAGTTCAGGTTCTTGATCTCAGAAATCGGCGTGTGCCAGAGCTTGCCGTCCTCCCAGACGTTCAGGTTGATGTTCGCGTCACAGCGCATGTTGCCTTCCTCAAGGTTTCCGTTGGTCACCTTGACGTAGCGCAGGATCTCCTGCACGGTCTCCATGAAGAGGGCGGCCTCCTCCGGGCTGGTCATGTCCGGCTTGGTCACGATCTCGATGAGCGGCGTGCCCGAGCGGTTGTAGTCGATGTAGGAGTGCTTGCCCGGCAGGTGGAGGGACTTGCCGACGTCCTCCTCCAGATGGATCCGCTCCACGCGGACGCGGCGGTACTTGCCGTCTTCTATGACGCAGTCCTTGCCGATGAAGTTGGTCGGGCGGAACTTGGCCCCTCCCTTCCGCTGGTCGGCGGGATATTTCGCCATGGGCAGGTCGACGTGACCGTCCGTGCAGAGGGGAATGTCATACTGGGTTATCTGGTAGCCCTTGGTCAGGTCAGGGTAAAAGTAGTGCTTGCGGTCGAATTTCGTAAAGCGGGCTATGTCGCAGTTCAAGGCGAGCCCCGCGACCGCGCCAAGCTCCACGTAGCCCTTGCTTATCCGGGGCATCGCGCCCGGCAGCCCCAGGCACACGGGGCAGACCCTCGTGTTCGGCATTCCGCCGTATCTATTCTCACAGGCACAGAATGCCTTCGTCTTAGTCAGAAGCTGGGTATGAATCTCACAGCCTATCACGATTTCCCACTTGTCTATAGCCATAGGCTGATTTTACCGCATTTGCGCAAAAAGGACAATAAGGGCGGACGCAAGGCTGGGGTGGTGGAACCGCCAGCTGATCGAGCTGGGCGGGCAATCCTGCCAGCCAGCGAGTTGTCGGTATATACATCTGTCTCTGACTAGCAGGATTGTCAAATTCGAGGGAAGATTTTTGAACAAAGGGTAACCAGGGGGACTGTTCGGAACCGCCCAGCCCCGCGTGCAACTTTTTTCATAAAATCCTGTTATCGCCTGATCGTTTGAGCTACCTCCGTTTATATAACCCGTGTGTCTCAGAACACGGGCACAAATCCAGAATTACAGGAGGAAGCACCATGAAAGGATGGAGCAAGGAAATCAAGGAGTTGACGCGCAAGAACGTGGGGAGCGG
>CADBRC010000032.1 GCA_902796985.1 uncultured Spirochaetaceae bacterium | reverse complement strand
CCCACGTCCGCATCCATGATGACCGGAACCCCGTGGCGGGCGAGGATGTCCGTGACGGCATTGTACTGATCCACGCCCATCATCGACCGCTGCCAGGAGGAGAGGGGGCGGCCTATGACAAAAATGCTCGCATTGTCAAACCAGCCCGCCTGATCCAGGTGCCAGACCTGCCGGCGGATTTCCATCGGGTTGCCGTCGCAGGACTCGAGGACCCACGCCGACGCACCGTTCGCCTTATTGAATTCTTCCATATTATCCAGACGGGTTCCACAGAGATTTGCAAGCACGTCCAGACAGCCCCCGAGCAGGATGCCCGAGGCGGCAATCTCCTCATCTCTGTCCGCCGGCACAAGCCTGCCGTCCCGGGGAACAAAAGAACGGAGCTTCTTCTCGCAGTCCAGCACATAGGGAGAGAGGGGGTCGTCTTCCGCTGCCCGGTCGTCTGCCTCCGGGCTCTGGAAACGGGGATAGCCCCTGATCACACGGGTTTTGCCTTCCAGCAGGGCAAGTGCATCGGCCTCCGCCTGCTCCCAGCGCTTGCCGAAGCCGGTAAAGGTCGGCCCGTAGATGCCCGCCACGCCGGAAATCGTCGCCAGAGGGAAGATGAAGTTAGTGTTGTCCGAATAGCCCATGAACCACTTTGGCCGGGCATCGGCAAGTTTTCGGAAGTCGATGTGGCCGACCGTCTCGCACATCAGCTCCCCGCCTCCGCAGGAGATGACTGCCTGTATGCCGTCATCCAGATAGAACGCCTCCAATTCCCGCGCTGCCCGCTCCGGGGAGGTGCTTATGCCGAGGCCGTCGCTCATCCGGCAGGTCTCGCCCGCCTGTATCCGGTAGCCCGCCTCCGCGAACTTTCTGGCAGCAAACTCGAAGCGGCTTATGTACGGCTCTGTCGTCGCCCCGAAGGAAGGGGCCGTCACCCCGATGACCTGACCGGGGGCAATGTGTGCTGGAAATCTCATGCATCCAGTCTACACTGCCTCTGCGGGCTGAATCAAGCCGGACAAGCCCTTGACCTGCAATAGCCGCCGTGGTATCATTTTACTATGAAGAAATCCAAGATATTTGCGATTGCGGCTTCTGCCGCCCTGCTTGTCGTGGCATTCTCATGCCAGACGATGAACAACGTGTTCGGCAAGCCCGAGCTTTCCATGGAGAAAGTGGGCATAAAGTCCCTGGATTTGGAAGGCATTACCTTTAACTGCGACTACGCGGTGACCAACCCCTACCCCATCGGCATCTCGCTCAAGAGCGTTGCCGCCGACATTCTATACAACAAGAGC
The DNA here is from genome assembly GCA_902796985.1 of uncultured Spirochaetaceae bacterium. GTDB lineage: Bacteria > Spirochaetota > Spirochaetia > Treponematales > Treponemataceae > Treponema_D. The sequence continues at coordinate 5,056 of CADBRC010000032.1, read as the reverse complement.
GAGAAGTTCACCTCGGTCAGCACCGACAACGGAGTAACGATTGAGGCGGGCAGCAAGAACTCCAACTCGCTGAACTTCAAGGTCCCCTACACGACCATCCTGAACTTTGCCAAGTCTGCGAGCGGCAAGACATTCCTCCCCTTCTCGGTCAACGGTTCCGCAGCGCTTGACCTGAGCGCAGTGACCGGGCTGGACATTCAGAGCTTCTCCATTCCCTTTGCCAAGGATTTTGACGTGCCTGTCTTCAAGCCGTCGTTCTCCATCTCCAACGTCAAGCTCAAGCTGCCGACCATGACGGCCCTCGTAAGCTCGCTGGCAGCCAGCGGCGTGAGCACGGCAAAGGCAACCCAGCTGGCTACCCAGGTTATGGCCGGGCAGCAGCTCGCTTCCAACGCATTCGACGGAATCGACCTGAACCTGGACGTAACAATGGACCTGAACGTGAAGAATTCCGGCAGCGCCCCCTGGAACATGGTCATAAAGAACTGCGCCCTCCAGACAAGCTCCGGCAGCAGGCTCGCCAACGTCAGGCCGACAAGCGGCAACTCCATCTCCTCAGAGAACGCGACGGTCCCCATGACCGCCTCCGTAAATACCCTGCAGGCGGGCGCAATGATTGTCGCCATACTGAACAAGAAGGGCTCCAACCCGATCGTCTCGATTGAAAGCGGGATCAGCTTCCCCGGCTTGAACTACGCCGAGGTGCCCCTCTCCTACTCCAAGGAGATTGCGGTCTCCTCCATCGGAATCGACAAGTAGGCGGACAGTCCGGAGCCACAATGAAAAAACTTCCCCTCTTCCTGCTGGCAACCGTTGCCGTGTTGCCGCTGCAGGCCTTTGACACGCAGGCAAACGTCTCAGATATGTTCTCCGATGTGCATGGCAAGCCCATCCTCATCGAAGAGACGGTCTACACGCTGACGGACAGGAACGGGAAGCTCTTTGAGGAGTCCACGGGCCGCAAAACAATCCGCACCTACGACTGGAATACGGGCAGCTTCGCTGCCATTGCCTACAACGATGCGGGGAATCCCTACCTCTACGAGAAGTCCAGCTACACGGCGGACGGGCTCGCATCGAGTTACACGCGCAAAAGTAAAGCAGGACTCATAAGCCGCCGCTGGGAATACAACGGGGACTACAGTTCCTACGATGTCTACACCTCCCTGAACGGCGGGGAAGAATATAAGAGCAGCACATTCACGGTGGAGAAAGAAGGGGATGAGTGGCTGGCGTTTGAGTACAGCTACGACAAGACCGGAAAAATCACCCGGACAAAGAAGACGACGGGCTATCCCTACAAGGGCGACCTCAGGCAGGACGCAAAGGCCGGTCCCGTAAAAGAGGGAACCGTCTATTACTACTTCTACGAGGACGATGCGCTCGCTTCCATCACGCTGGAGAAAGACACCGCAGGCAAGAAATCGCGTGCTTACTATGTCAACAACAAGAAGATACGGACGGAAAGCTTCACGCTGAACAAGAATGCCGACGTAGAGAAAGAGACCTCAAGCGGGTCAAGCTACATTTACAAGTACGTCTACGACGGAGAAGGAAACTGGCTCCAGAAAGACTCCTACTACGAGGACGGCGGCGACGAAATAAAATACAGCCGCCCCCTCCTGCGCAGCAAACGGGTCATACAGTACAATGGTGCGGTTGACGCGCTCCGGGAGCCGGACATCCTCTTCGCATTCGATGCAGGGGACGATGACGCAAAGATTGCCGGGAGCGGACAGGATCAGACCGAAGAGCTGCTGACAGAAGACGATGCCTCCAAGGTTCCGTCCGAAGTATTCCTGTCAGGCCCCTTCACCTCGGTCAAGGTCGATCCGATGGACGACAAGCAGACCCTCTATCTGGTGTTCAACGCGCAGGAGAAGGTGAACGACTATGCAGACAACGTCTCGCTGATAATCCGCAAGAAGCAGGGGACGCGCCCCGAAGTCTACATAAATTGGAAGGAATTCCTGAACCACGGACGCTGTCTGGTCACCTACAGGATTGACGACGGAAAGGCCCGCACCGAGGAGTGGACGCTTTCCACCGACGAGAAGGCGAGCTTCTTTGACGGCGACGTGCTCCAGCTTCTGCTCAAGATGAAGGACGCAGATCAGTTCATCGCCCGGACGACGCCTTTCAACGAGCCGCCCTGCACGGCGATTTTCGACATAAGCAGCTTCCGCAATCTGGACGAGCAATATAACTGGCTCTTCAAGAAGGACTGGTAGGCCAGCCGCCTTGTCCCCCGCCTATGGACACATTCCCCCTGCAGGCTGGACGCACGGTTGCGTCCGGGCAGGACTCAGGGGGTGCCAATGTGGATCATGTCATCAGAAAGACCTGTCCCTGTCGCCGCCGCTAAAGCATCCTTTACATCGCTATTGGGAACATACACGGCTCCTATCGAAGAAGAGTTACATACACCCTGAAAGAAAGAAGAATCCGTGATGTTTGCCTTGATGACAAGATTGCCGGATATACTATAACAATAAAAGAAGCAATTAGTCATATCGGTCACGCTGGAGGGAATGACCGGGGCGGTGGTAAGGCTTGTGCAAGTTTGGAAGCAATAGCTCATGTCTGTCACGCTGTCAGGGATGACCGGGGCGGTGGTCAGAGCATAGCAGCCGGCGAAGCAGTTTGACATGTTTACCACCCCAGCTGGAATTTGAGGGGCTGCAGTCATGGTGGTACACTCCATAAACGCAGTGGAAAGATCGGTTATGCCTTCCGGGAGGGTCGTCTCTGACAGGTCAACGTACTTACCGGAACAGTATTCTCCTCTGAGAATATCGGCGAGAGATTGTATGTCTTCAAATGTGGTCATCCCCGTTATGCGGGGCAGCTTGTAGGCCGTTTCGATGCCGTTCTCTGCCAGGCCCTCAAGGTACTCAGGCAGGTCGCTCAGAGGCAGGCAGCGGGTCAGCTTTATGTCAAACTGGCTCTCCTCCCCCTCGAGTGTCTGGGTCACGCTTCCGATGCACACGGTATTATTGCCGGCATTCTGGACATCCATGCTGACGGTGACCGTCGTGCCGGTCTGGATGGCGGGAATCTCAAAGCTGACAGTGCCGTCAGCATCCGGGCTGACAGTCAGCTCTATGTCGTCCATGCCGTCCCCGCTGATTGTCAGGATGACCCTGCCGTCCGCGGGGAGGCCTATGTCGTCCGAGTTCAGGACGACGGTGCTGGAAAGCTCGTAATTTACGCCGCCGCCGCTGCCGCCGCCGCCGGTCTGGGACAGAATCGCCACGACGGCCTCCATGTCGTCCGCATTGGACTTTTCCAGTATGTCGATCGCGCTTATTCCGCCGGAACCCGTATTCGAAGAGGTCGTCCCGCCGCCACCGCTGTATGTCGCGCCACCGGAGTCAGCCACCCCGCCCGTCCCGTTGCATGAAAGCAGGACTATGGCGAGAAGGCTTCCGATAAGAACAGCCTGTGTCTTCCGATAAATCAGCATAAAAGCCCTCCGTGGCAAGCAGATTCAGCACCAGTATAGCATGATTTTTCCCACGGGGGAAGCGGAATTTTCCGCTCCCTTCGCGGGCAGCCTGGGCGCACAGTCGCGTCAGGGCAGGGCTCAGGGAGTGTGGATGATGGGTTCAAGTGAGGGACTTACACTGACGAGCGCATTTTTTGTTGCGGCATCAGGAACATATATGGCGCTTACGAGCTCAGCAGAATCACAAAAATACTGGATATTAGCACTCTCCGTGATGCTTGCCTTGATGACGATATCGCCGGACATATTCAGGCATCCCTGAAAGCAGGCTCTCAGGTTTGTCACGCTGGAGGGAATGACCGGGGCGGATGTAATCCTCGTAGAATTGAAACAGGACTGCATGTCTGTCACTCCGTCAGGTATTTCCTGTGCCTCAATCAGACTATAGCAGTCACCGAAACAGCGGTACAGGTCGGTCACGCTGGCGGGCAGCACCGGGGCTTTCACGAGCGTCTGGCAATCAAAAAAAGCATTACGCAGGCTTGTTATGCCTTCCGGCAGGGTCGTTGCCGAAAGGTCAACGAACTTTCCCGCAGGGGCATCGTAAGTGCTGCTGCCAGATTTGAGTCCCTGCAGGATGCTCTTTAGAGTGCTCAGGTTGTCCTGGGTTATTCCCGTTATGGGGGGCAGCTTGTAGGCGGTGCCGGCGGTGTTCTCTGTCAGGGACGCAAGGTAGCTTTCCAGCTCGCTCAGGGGCAGGCAGCGGGTCAGCTTTATGTCAAACCGGCTCTCCTCCCCCAAAAGGCTCTGGGTCTCGCTTCCTATGCGCACGGTCTCATTAGTGGCATTCTTGACATCCATGCTGACGGTGACCGTCGTGCCGGTCTCTATGGCGGGAATCTCAAAGCTGACCGTGCCGTCCGCGTCCCGTTCGGCGGTCAGCTCTATGTCGTCCATGCCTTCGCCGCTGATTGTCAGGATGACTTTGCCGCCCGCAGGGAGGCCTATGTCGTCCGCGTTCAGGGTGACAATGCGGGAAAGCTCATAGTTGACTCTGCTGCCACCGCCGGTCTGGGACAGAATCGCCACGACGGTCTCCATGTCGTCCGCATTGGACCGGTTCAGTATGTCAATCGCGCTTATTCCGCCGGAGCCCGTATTCGCGGAGGTTGTCCCGCCGCCCGCACCATAGGTCGTGGCCACGGAGTCGGCCGCCCCGCCCGTCCCGCTGCAAGAAAGCAGGAGCAAGGCCGTAAGGCATCCGATAAGAACAGACTGTGTCTTCCGATAAATCAGCATAAGCAGCCCTCCGTGGCAAGCAGTCTCACACTATTATAGCACGCTTTTATTCATGGTGGAAGGGGAATTCTTGCCGGCAGCAGCCTCCCGGGCAGTTCCCGCAAAGAAACAATTTGCCCAAAAGCCAATCCTGTGGTAAAATAGATATATATCCTATTTTTCCGTAAGTTTCGGAGGCATTTATGAAAAAACGTAATGAGACCCTGCTGTCCAAGTATGGGGCGCTCGCATTCGCAGAGATTGTCGTACTCATCGCAGTCTTTCTTATCATAACAACGACGCTGACAAAGAAACCAGTCCAGAGCATTT
>CADBRC010000031.1 GCA_902796985.1 uncultured Spirochaetaceae bacterium | reverse complement strand
GGCTACATCAAAAGTATAAAAGGAGTTTCGAATGAAGAGAACTTTTATGTTAATCACTGCTGCCATGTTCTTGGCAGGAAGCTTTGCTTTTGCGAGGGAGTCAACTGTTATCGACTTCTCCCTGCTGACGGCTGATGCTGTTGCGGATGAGAACGGAAACCCCACGCAGAACGCTAGGACCGTGATGGACTATGCGAAGGCTGCAGGATCAAGCTGGACGAGCGAGCAGAAGGCTCTTATGAAGACTTCTCTGGCCCTGAACCAGTGGGAAGTTGAGCTGAACTCATCTTCCAAGGAGCCTGTTGCTCTTGGAACCTCTCGCACCGTTGCCGCTCCCGTGAACCAGAACGCCAATGTTCCGTTCGCTGGACAGAACGTTCTCGGTGTTTATGTGCTGTTCCCCAAGTGGGCTCACAATGCCAGCGCGAAGATCGTTCCTCCCTTCCAGATTCAGGCTTATGAGCTGCTTTCTGATGCCGATGCCAACGGAAACCGCTTGGCTCCGACTGACGAGCAGAAGGGACAGTACCTCTTTGACAACGGCTACGGTGTTGTCCGCAATGTTGGAACGCTGAAGTCTGTTTCTGTCACGACGTTCGGTGACAACTATCCTCACAAGGTGTATGTTCTCCTTGGTGATCAGGATGGTATTTCTCGCCGCTACTATATGGGCACTCTCCTGTTCGACGGATGGAAGACCCTCGTTTGGAACAACCCGAACTACCTGTCTGATGTCCGCGCCCGCGAGATTCGCGTGTACCCGATTTATCCCCGTGGACTTCCCTATGTGAAGTTCGAGGGCTTCCAGGTTACCCGTGATGCCGCTGATGATGGTGGACACTATGTCGGATACTTTAAGGATGTCAAGATCATCTATGATCTCGCTGTTCTTTCTACCGACCGTGACATCAACGAAGAGGACCTGTGGGGAATCATCGCCCAGGAGGAGAAGGATCGCCAGGATCGCGAGATGGCCAACTTCGGAACGAAGCAGGTCAACCGCTACCTCGAGCAGAGCAAGGAAGCTACGGAGTCTGAGTTCACCTCTTCTCTGTACGACAACTCCAACTCTAACGCTCAGTAATTGCTAGCCTAGGTTGAGATTTAGCTTCCAAAGTCAGGTATAGGATATTCCTGTACCTGATGAAGCAATAAGCCGCCCTTTTGCAGGGCGGCTTTTTAGTAACTTTTTGTGCATTGACGAATATACATGAGAGATGCGAAAGAGCTTCCCAAGAAAGTCAAAATTGAGCGCCTTTACTCAAGTTATGAGCCTGTTTTTTGTGAGGTGCTCGGGAAGATAGAGAACAAGCTGAAAGCGAATATCCGCCTCCAGTCCATGCCGACCTACAAGGCACGGATAAAATCTTTCCCAAGCTATTATAAGAAAATACTAAGACAGAAGCCCAAGGAGTCCTCGCAGACTGAAAAGCTCGTTACGCTGACCGATATGCTTGGTATCCGTATTATATGTGCATTCATGGAAGACACGGAAAACGTTGTTACCCAGCTTGGAAGTTTCCTGAATGTGCGTGAAATAGAGCATAAGGGCTATGATCAGTCTTTCCGCGAGTTCGGCTATGAGTCTGTTCACGTCCTGATTGAGATTCCCGAGGACTGCCGCCCCGTGGAGCACCTTTCTCCCGTTCTCCCTGAGGACATGGTTTTTGAGATTCAGGTCCGTACGATTTTGCAGGATGCTTGGGCGGAGGTGGAGCACGAGCTTATTTACAAGACCGACTTCAATCCCTTCGACAAGCCTTTGCGTCGCAAGCTTGCTGCCATAAACGCGAACTTGAACCTGGCTGACACCATTTTCCAGGAAATCCGGGACTACCAGAATAAGCTGCAGGCTGAGCTGGGAATACGGCGTAATACCTTCTATGACAAGGCAGACCGCATTACCGATGATGAGCTGGGTATAGACAGTTCCGGGAAGGCAGGCAAGGGATTTGCTCCCATGCCGTCTATTTACGAGAAAGGCAGCATCGATGATCTGGTGCTTTCTGCCCTGCATGAGCATAACCTGGGGAATTTCGATAAAGCCGTATCGATATATACCCAGATTCTGGATAAGAAAGCTGTCCTGCAGGACTCGATGATGTCCGTAATCCTGAAGCACCGGGGTATGGCGTTTTTTGCCCAGAATGAGTATGACAAAGCGATAGAGGACTTTAAGTTCAGCGAGTCTTATGATTCCAAGGCATTCCGCTCCATCTACTATCAGGGAATCGTCTATGAGGTTCTGAAGAAGTACGATGATGCCATAGACTGCTTCAACCGGTCACTTTCGATAGACCCCTTCCAGAGTCACGTCTATTACAGGAGGTCGGTATCCTACTTTGAGAACGGGAAGTATGAAGAGGCGATGGCCGACATAAACAAATCGTTCGAGCTGGGGCTGGATAACGAGGATACCAGGCAGCTCCGCGCAAAGATACTTAAGAAGTTCGACATGGATATGTGACGGAAATGCTGAGAACGCCCTCTTGACGGCGTTATTAAAAAATGCTATCCTATAAATGTTCCGTTTGTGTACGGAACCGTGTCTCCTTCGTCTAGTGGTTAGGACATCGGGTTTTCATCCCGACAACATGGGTTCAATTCCCGTAGGAGATGAAGATGGCTTTTTGGACTGCCGTTGACAAGGCGCTCTAAAAATGTTACCATCAGTTCAGTATCAAATAATTTAAAAAAGGAGCCGGAACGAGGCTCCTTTTTTGTTGCATTTAGGTAGGTTTATATTGGAGTATATTCCATACGAGGGCATACCATACTACAGAAAGTGTGCTGATGCCGTACAAGGGACAGGGCTGCAGCTTGTGGAGCTTCAGGTCGTGCCTCAGAAAGGAAACGTCCATGTTACGGCTGTAATCTCCAGAAATGGTGTGGAGGATGTTTCCGTTTCCGATTGCTCAAAGGCACATCACGCCTTGCAGCCGGTTATACTTGCCCTTCTTCAGAAAGAGAGGGATGACATCACGGAAGACAATCTTTCCATGGAGGTTTGTTCTCCCGGAACCGAGCGAAACATAAAGAATGCTGCCGAGTTCGAGCTTTTCAAAGGTCGTGAGATACGGGTCTGGGACAGGAATGTCAGCGACTGGGTGAAGGGCGTCATCCGCTCTTCCACAAGGGAAGCTTTGACGCTTGCCCTCGGTGATAGTGAAACGTGCATACAATACGGCGATATAGCAAAAGCAAAATTTATTCATAACTAGAGAGGTTTGATATGTCAGAAAAGGCCGAAAAGCCGAATATGGCCGAAGCCATCCGTGCCCTGCAGGCAGAGAAGAGGATGAGCGATGATGCGATTAAACAGACGATTGAAGATATGGTCAAGGCCGCCTATAAGAAGACCTTTGGTCACAACGAGAACTGCATCGTTAAGTTCAAGGATGATCTTTCAGGCATAGACGTTTATTCAAGGAAAGTTGTTGTTGACGGAGTTTATGATCCGTCTACGGAGATAGAACTGGAGGAGGCGAAAGCTCTCAGCGATGAATGCGAGATAGACGATGAGCTTGACATTCCGATTGACCCGCACACTTTTGCCCGGTCCGCGGTTACGCAGGGACGTCAGACGGCCCACCAGGCATTGAACGAGAGTTTCAGGGAGAGCCTTTACAAAGAATACGAGAGGCGGAAGGGTGATGTCATTGCCGGAATCTATCAGAGGGAAAGGAATCAGAACATCTACGTGGAGATTGAAAGGGCCGGCGACGGTGTGGAGGCTGTCCTGCTCAAAAAATTCCAGAGTCCCCGTGAAACCTATGAGAAGGGAGACAAGATAAAGGCTGTCGTTGTTGACGTAAAGAAGACGCAGAATGGTGTCCAGCTCATCTTGAGCAGGTCTGATGCCAAGCTCGTACAGAACCTGCTCAGCATGGAGGTTGCGGAGATTTCTGACGGAACAGTCGGAGTGTTCAATATTGTCCGCGATGCCGGTTACCGGACTAAGATCGCCGTCTATTCCAACAAGAGCGATGTCGATCCCGTCGGAGCCTGTGTCGGACCCAAGGGCGTGCGCATTCAGAACGTTATCAAGCAGCTTGAGGGCGAGAAAATCGATGTGTTGCCTTATGTGGATGACCCCAGGGAGTTCATCGCGGCCGCTTTGCAGCCTGCCGAGGTCAAGAAGGTTTACATTCAGGACTATGACAAGAAGGAGGCTTTGGCAGTTGTCAGCGAGAGCCAGGCTTCCCTTGCAATCGGAAAGGGCGGCATGAACGTCAATCTTGCTAACCGCCTGTGCAAGTGGAACATCGATGTCAAGACTGAAGCTCAGGTTGCCGAACTTGACCTTGTCGATTCCAGCAGTACCCTCAAGGCTGCCGAGGATTTGTTCCGGTCTGTGGATGAGGAGGTTGTCTCCGTTGCCGAGCTGCCTGGAATCGATGAGCGTATAGCCGGTATCCTCAAGGAGGCTGGGTATGATGACATACAGAGGTTCAGTGACGCGGTCGCTGATGGCAGCATAAAGACCGTGGAGGGCTTGACCGAAGATGACATCGCGCTTGTCAACAAGGTCATAAGTGAGAACGTAGTATTTGCGGATGAGGAGCCTGAGGACGGGGATGCTGTCAGTCAGGAGCAGGAGGATGCTTCCAGCGCAGACAACGTGCAGGAGGAGGCTGAAGAGGAGGAGTACTTCTGTCCGGAGTGCGGTGCCAAGATAAGCCTCAGTATGACGAAGTGCCCGAATTGTGGCGTAGAGTTTGCATTTGAAGAGGAATAAGGAAACAGGATAGATATGGCGGATGAAACTGAAAAAAAGCCTAGCGTAATTTTACACAAGAAAGAGAACAAGGGTGGTGTGCCCCAGACTCAGAATCAGCAGCCCAAGAAAAAGGTCGTTGTTGTCAAACGCAAGGGGCCTCCCGCTCCTGCGGGGCAGGCGGCGAAGGGCAAACAGGACGCTCCCGTCAAGGACGGCAAGGAAAAATTCCGCGTCGTCGTAAAGAAGCCGTCCGATTCATCCGCAGACTCAAAGCCAGTAGTTGCTGCCGGGCAGGCTGAGGAGCGCCCGGCGGAGACTCTTGAGAAGCCCGTTCAGGCTGTTGTGGAGAAGGCAGAGAAGCCCGAGAAGAAGGAAGAACCCTCCGCTCAGGCCGGCAGTTCTCAGGCATCTCAGGATGCCGGCCAGGCAGGCCAGAACAAGCCCCGCTCGCAGAGCAGCTCCGTGCCCTTCGTCCTGAATCAGCAGCGCCCCAATGTCCGCGCCGGAAACCTCAGCGGATATGGCAGGGGACGTGGCGGTTACGGTAACTACCGTGGCGGCAGAAGCAACGGCGGAAACAATAATCAGGGTGGCTTTACCGGAGCGCAGGCCCGCGAGGGCTACCAGAACCGTCAGGGCGGTGGCTACGGTAATAACCAGAACCGTGGCGGCTACGGCAATGGCGGGCAAAACCGTCAGGGCGGCGGATACGGTAATAACCAGAACCGCGGCTATGGCAACGGCGGGCAGAACCGTCAGGGCGGATACGGCAATGGCCAGAACCGCGGCTATGGCAACGGCGGACAGTTCGGCGGTGGAAGGCCGGGCTTCGGCCAGGGGACGGGAAGACCGGATTCTTTCAATTCTCCTGCCTCCATGCAGACCAACAAGACTCCCGCAAAGAAAACCTTTAAGGGCAAAAAGCCTGTGTACACTCACGACAAGGAGAAGGAGGAGTCCTTTGACGAGGAGGAGCTGTACCAGAACAAGAAGCGCCAGAACACGCCGTCCAACGCTGTTCCTGAGCAGATAGACATCATGGACACGATTTCCGTGTCTGACCTCGCCAAGAAGATGAACCTCAAGGCTGGGGAAATCATAGGCAAGCTCATGTCGATGGGTATGATGGTCACGATAAACCAGTCCATCGATTCAGATACCGCCACGCTTCTTGCGGAGGAGTACAACTGCAAGGTCCACTTGGTCAGCCTCTACGATGAGACCGTCATAGAGAGCGAGCAGGGTGATGAAGCCGGTGTCAAGCCGCGTCCTCCGATTGTCACGGTCATGGGACACGTAGACCACGGAAAGACCAAAACGCTCGATGCTATCCGCAACGCCCACGTTGCGGAGGGCGAAGCCGGCGGAATTACCCAGAAGATTGGTGCTTACAAGGTCTCTACCGAGAAGGGTGAGATAACCTTCCTGGACACCCCGGGACACGAGGCATTCTCTATGATGCGTGCGCGCGGTGCCCAGATTACCGATATCGTCGTTCTTGTTGTTGCCGCAGATGACGGCGTGATGCCCCAGACCATGGAGGCAATCAACCATGCCAAGGATGCCAAGGTTCCGATTATCGTTGCCGTCAACAAGATAGATAAGCCTGATGCGAACCCCGACCGGGTTATGACCCAGCTTTCCGAGCAGGGATTGACCCCGGAGGAATGGGGTGGTGAGACCCAGTACGTCAAGATTTCTGCCCTCAAGAAGGAAGGAATCGACGACCTGCTCGATGCCATCCTCTTGCAGGCTGAGATGCTGGAGCTGAAGGCTCAGTATGACTGCCGTGCAGAAGGAAAGGTCATTGAGTCCCGCATAGATCAGGGACGCGGTGTCGTTGCTTCCGTCATCGTCCAGCGCGGAACCCTGAAGGCGGGCGACCCCTTCGTTGCCGGTGTCTACTCAGGCCGTGTCCGTGCCATGTTCAATGACCGCGGAAAGAAGATAAAGGAGGCGGGACCCTCCATGCCGGTCGAAGTTCTTGGCATAGAGTCCATGCCGAATGCCGGCGACCCCTTCCAGGTCACTGAGTCCGAAAAAGAGGCCCGTGCATTCGCCGCCAAGAGGCAGGAGCTCAAGAGGTTTGAGGATGCGAAGGCTGTCAAGAAGGTCACGCTCGACAACCTCTATTCAACGATTGAGCAGCAGGAGACCAAGGAGTTCAAGGTCATCATCAAGGCTGACCTGCAGGGAAGTGCGGAGGCCCTCAAGACCTCGCTCGAGAAGCTTTCCACCAAGGATATCCGCCTCGTCGTCATCCACTCCAGCGCGGGTGCGATTAACGAGAGTGACGTCAACCTTGCCGCCGCCGACGACAATGCGATTATCATCGGATTCAACGTCCGCCCGACCCCCAAGGCGAAGGCTCTCGCCGATCAGGAGAAGGTTGAGATCCGCAAGTACAACATCATCTATGCCTGTGTTGAAGAAATCAAACAGGCGATGGAAGGAATGCTCAAGCCCGACACCAAGGAAGAGGTTACGGGAACGCTCGATGTCCGCAACACCTTCAAGGTACCCAAGATTGGCATCATTGCCGGATGTTACGTTACGAGCGGTGTCATCAAGCGGAGCAGCAGCGTAAACGTCATCCGCGACGGCGTGGTCAAATTTACCGGCAAGGTCGCCTCTCTCAAGCGGTTCAAAGAGGACGCAAAGGAAGTCCGCGAGGGCTTTGAGTGTGGTCTCGGAATCGAAAACTGGCAGGATCTTCAGGTCGGCGACCAGATTGAGGCGTTCGAGTTCGTCGAGATTGCCCGTAAGCTGGGCGACACCCTCGTGGACGAGCGGGCCGAAATGGAGAGGCAGCAGGCTCAGCGTGAGGCTGCCGCAGCTGCCAAGGCCCTTGCCGAGAAGCAGGAGCAGCAGCTTGCAGAGAAAGCCGCCAAGGAAGCCGGTAAGGCTGCTAAGGCTGAGGCTGCTCGGAACGGCGGTCAGTAATGGGACAGTACAGGGTGCTTAAGCTGGGCGAGCAGCTCAGAAAAGAGATTTCCTCTATGATTATGAAGCGTGAGGTCAAGGATCCCCGGGTCAGTGAGTTCCTTTCCATAAACAGGGTGGAAATCTCCAAGGACCTTGCCCATGCGAAGGTCTACGTCTCCTCTTTCATGGACGAAGCGTCCGTCAAGCGGGGAGTCGAAGGCTTGCAGAGTGCGGCGGGCTTCATTCAGTCTTCCATAGCGGGCAAGCTTCGCATCTACAAGTTCCCCAAGTTTACCTTCATCGCGGATTTCTCGATGAGGGACGGTTACGATATGGTCCAGCGGCTCAACGAACTTGAGAAGGAATCCCAGGCTATAGAAGCTGCGCGGACTGACGGGGAGACGGCAATAGAAGCAGATGCCGAAGAAGAAAAAGAATCCTGAGAACCCTTCCGGCGTTATTCTCTATGCCAAACGCTCGGGCATAACCAGTTTTTCCTCCCTGTGGAGCGTCAAGAAGGCCATTGACTGTGACAAGGTCGGCCACACGGGAACGCTGGATTCCTTTGCGGAAGGGCTGCTCGTTGTCTTATCCGGGAGTCTGACACATCTTGTCTCCCATGTTACCTCGTTCAGGAAGAAATACCTCGCCGTGATATGCTTTGGTACTGAAACCGATACCCTTGACCCCGTGGGCAAGGTGACCGGTGAGGGCAAGCCGCTTTCTGAGGATGAGGTTCGTGCCGCATGTTCCCGCTTTACCGGCGCTTTGCTGCAAGTTCCTCCCGTGTTCAGTGCCCTGCACGTTGACGGACAGCGGGCGAGCGACCTTGCCCGCAAAGGAGGCGAGGTGGAGCTTGAATCCCGGCAGATTTTTATCTATAAGAATGAGCTTCTGGCATATAAGCCCGCTGACGAGGGGGCAGGCAGCAGGAACTCCTATGCCCTTGTCGAGGTGGAGTGTTCTAAGGGAACGTATATACGCGCCCTTGCCCGCGACATGGCAGCCCTTTTCGGGAGTGTCGCCCACCTCAGTGCCCTCCGACGCACCCAGGTGGGGCCTTTCTCATTGGATGATGCCGCCTGTTTTTCCCTGCTCGATGATTTTACGATAGAGAACGCCATCACAAAAGAGAATTTGATGAGGCAAGACGGCCTTCCTCCGCAGAAAGACGGGGAGGAGGTCTTTGCTGACATACGGAATCATTTCCTTACATTTACCCCCAGGCTCGCATTCAGCTGCGGACTTCGGGCTGAATGCATCAAGGCGGAATGGGAGAAGGCCTATCTGAATGGCCGCCCCCTTTCCGCCAAGATGTTCGCGCCTCTTGCCCTATACGATAGTGTTGCTGAAGATTTCAAGACCTGCGAGAGCCAGGACGAGCGGGCTGTCTTCTATGAGGGCGGGCAGTTCGCCGGGATGACCCGGATAGGGGCGACCCGCCCCGAGTACTCCTTTGTCGTTCCAAAGAAGGCTGGTCGGCTCAGGGTATACAGCTGGGCGGACATTCTGGAAGAAGCTCTCCCTGATGCTTGGAAAGAGAAAGGTTGTGCTCTTTCTGTGGGCAGCTTCGATGCCCTGCACCGCGGTCATCTTGCCCTTATCGATGCCGTCCTTGCACAGAAAAAGCTTGTTCCCGGCATCGTTCTTTTCCGCAGGTCTTTCAAGGGTGAGGACGGGAGCTTCCTTCCTTCCGCACTGAGTCTGAAGCAGCGGCTTGAGTTTCTGGAAGACCGGGGGGTGAGTTTTGCTGTCGTGCTGGATTTTTCCCCTGCACTGGCGCGGACGGACGGAAGCTTCTTCTTTGAGACGCTCATCAGGGCATGCCGGCTCCGCTATCTTGCCGAAGGGCAGGACTTCCGCTGCGGCTGGAAGGGCTCGTTCGGAAAGGATGAGATAGCATCGCTGGCCGGCAGGGAAGGCTTCTCCTTCGATGTAATAGGCGACGTTGAGGTTGCCGGTGCTCGGGCAAGTTCCTCCCGCGTGAGGGCAGCCGTTACGTCTGCTGATTTTGCTTTGGCTGCGGAGCTCCTTGGCCGGCCATTCGCTTATGACGGCCGCCGGCTGCGCTTCGTCAAGGGATCTGCCCGCTTGGCCGGTCAGCAGGTCTGTCCGCCGGACGGAGAGTATGCCGTGGAAGTTGTTTTGGACTCCGGGCAGGAGTTTAACTGCCAGTGCCGGATACAGGACGGCAGCCTCAGCCTCCTGCTGCCCCCGGAAGCTTCCGGATCGGAGCCTGTCTCCATCCGTTTTTAAAAATCTCCGTTAAAAATCCCCGTGTTGCAGTTTTCCTGAATCTTCTGTAGAATGTCCGCATGGCAGATAATTCCGCGAAGAACATAGAGCTTTTGGATTCCACCCTGCGTGACGGGGCGCAGGGGGAGGGCGTGAGCTACTCCGTACAGGATAAGATACACATCGTGCAGGCCCTGGATGAGCTTGGGGTCAAGTACATCGAGGCGGGCAATCCCGGCAGCAATCCCAAGGACATGGAGTTTTTCCAGAAGGCCAGGGAGCTGCGCCTTTCCCATTCCCGGCTCGTTGCATTCGGTTCGACACGCCGCAAGGACTCCTCCTGTGCGGAGGACGCGAACTTGCAGAGCCTGCTTTCCGCGGAGACCGAGGATGTCGTCATCTTCGGCAAGACCTGGGACTTTCAGGCGACGGATATCCTGCACGTCTCCCTTGAACAGAATCTGGAGATGATACGCGACACCTGCGCCTACCTGAGCAAGCGGGGACGCAATGTCATGTTCGACGCAGAGCACTTTTTTACCGGTTATCAGGCCAACTCTGATTATGCGATGCAGGCCCTGCAGGCGGCCCTTGAGGGCGGGGCGACCGTCCTCTGCCTCTGCGAGACCAAGGGAGGCTGCATGCTTTCCGACTGCTCGCGCATCGTGGGAGATGTGGTGAAAAAGTTCGGCAAGGCCGCCATAGTAGGAATTCACACGCACAATGATTCCGGGCTTGCCGTTGCCAACTCACTGACCGCAGTCGAAGCGGGTGCGGGCCACGTGCAGGGCGTCCTCCTGGGCTTCGGCGAGCGGACGGGCAACGCCAACCTGTCCACGATAATCGCAGACCTCCAGCTCAAGATGGGCTACCGCTGCATTCCCGAGGAGAACATCGGCCTCCTTACCCCGATTTGCCGGAGGGTCGCCGAGATAACGAACATACCGCTGGACGGGGGCATGCCCTATGTGGGCCAGAACGCCTTTGCCCACAAGGCCGGGATGCACATAGACGCGGTTCTCAAGAACCCCGCCGCCTACGAGCACATCAGCCCTGAGGCCGTCGGCAATTCCCGCGTCTTCCTGATGAGCGAGGTCGCCGGCCGGTCGATGATCATAGAGAAGATAAAGAAGTTCGACCCGAACATAACCAAGGACTCGCCCGTCGTCGCTGACATCGTCAAGAAGGTCAAGGACATGGAGCACGAGGGGTACCAGTTCGAGGGGGCGGACGGCAGCTTCGAGCTCCTTGTGCGCAAGATAATCGGCAAGTACCAGCCCTTCTTCAAGCTGCACTATTACAAGATAAGCGACGAGAACCCGCTGATAGAGAAGGACCTGTACTCCTTTGCCCAGCTCAAGATAGACGTGGACGGGCATGTCAAGATCTCGGCGGGGGAGGGGGACGGTCCCGTCAATGCGCTGGACTTCGCCCTTCGCTCTGCCCTGTCCTCGTTCTACCCTGCCGTGGAACAGATACGTCTGACCGACTACAAGGTGCGCGTCTTGGACGGCGGGCACGGTACGGCGACCACCGTCCGCGTACTCATAGAAAGCAGCGACGGAAAGGACAGCTGGACTACTATCGGGGTGAGCTGCGACATTGTCGAGGCTTCCTGGTTTGCCCTAGTGGACTCCTTTGAGTACAAGCTGATCAAGGACATTGAGCGGCGCTACCAGAAGCTGATATAGGCGCGTCCCGACCGGTTCGGTTCTGCCGGCGGGACAAAGCACCCCCGTTGGCGGAACAAGCCGGTCCTGTGGTGCGTCCCGGCCGGTCCCGTGCTGTTCAGCGGGTTACCAGCCCCCGTGCTTCCATTCCCTTGAGAATCTGGGCGACTATCTGCTCGGGGACGTTGCAGCTGGTGTCAATGACGAGGTCGGCGACGCTCTGGTAGTCGTTGTTG
>CADBRC010000030.1 GCA_902796985.1 uncultured Spirochaetaceae bacterium | reverse complement strand
TTAAAACTTTTCCAGGCGCGCCAGAAGGCCGTCCAGCTTCTTGCCGTACTCCGGGTCGGCTGCCCAGGTTCCGGCAAGCTCCCGGACCGTCGGGGCTTTGCCGCGCGGAAGCACCCACTTGTAGCGGGGGTCAATCAGCTCGTTTCTGAGCGGTACGTCCTCGGTGGTCGCGTATGCGTGCAGGTGCTGGATGTGCGCCCTGACTCCGAGCTGTTCGGTCTCGAATTTGACGCCGGGCTGTTCCGCGCTTATTGCTCCAAGACCGCAGTAGTTGTGCATCTCGGGCTTGACCAAGCCGCCAAAAGAAAGCCAGCCGGTTTCCAGGCACATCTGCACCCATGCGCAGTCGCTGTTTATTCCTTCCATCCGGGCCTCGCTTATGTAATAGCGGGCGAGCCGCTTGACCTGCTTCTTATCTGCATCGGGCCTGTTTGCCATGAAGAAATTGACCAGCTGCTTTTCATTCTTTGTTCCTTCCTCCGAGAGATTCCGGGAACAGTACTTCTCCTTGCCGCCGGCTCCGCCTGACGAGACGCAGGATGCAAATGACAGGGCCAGCAATACGGCGGCAATGGCACTGGAAAAAATCTTTCGTGCGCTCATTTTATCGTCGTCCCCACGTAGGTGCCCCCGTCCAGTATGGCACGGATATTCTTTATGTCGTGTCCGGAAGCACAGATAACGGTAAGCCCGAGTGACTCTGCCTTCTTGCTTGCGATGGGATCAAAGGGGCAGTTCTTGCCAGGAACCCACTCGTCGCCGACCATCTTGCGGAAGTCTGTCCAGGAGATGTTGTCCAGCGGCTTTGCGTCAGGGTTCTTGCGGGGGTCGTCGGTGTAGACCTTCTCGATGTTTGACAGGTTGACGACTGTGGATGCGCTGAAACGCTCGGCGAGAAGCACTGCATCGTTGTCGGACGAGAATCCCGGTTTCCAGCCTGCCGCGACGAGGATGCGGTCGGTGAAGTCCGTCACCTTGGTCGGGTCAATGACAATGCTCTGACTGCAGAGGGAACCGAATGCCGCCTTGAGCAGCTGTGCATTTATGCGGGTTGCCATGATTCCTATCCAGTCTGCTGCCGTATTCAAGTCGGCATCGCTGTCATAGAGCTTCTTCCCCCCGGCTTCGCTGCGTTTTTTCTCAAGTTCGCGGAAGGCTCCCTGATAAATCCGTGCCGGGCCGCCGCCGCCTGCCACGAGGATAAGGCGGGTTTCGGGGTTCGTGTCCAGCCAGTCTATAATCATCCGTGAGAAGCCCGACAGGAACTCCGTGTCAGGCTCGGAGGGCGCTATGATGGAACCGCCCACGCTTAAAACTTTTGTCTGCATAAAGCACCTCGATATAATATGGTATCAGTACATCCCGGTAACAATCGGGTCTGTCCAGTAAGAGCTGTAGCTTGATTCCGCCGTGGAGGACTCCTCCCAGAGGCTCTGCATGGCGTAGCTCCTCGGCCGGCGGACAATCCTGTTGTTGGACATGGAAGACTTTATCGCCTTGTTTCCCCTGCTGTAGGCTATGTGGCAGTTGTCCATGTTGCCGAAGTAATAGTCCGCGGCATCCTCCCTTGCCGGGAAGGAAGCATATTTTAAACCGCAGGCAAGGGCAAGGTCAACAGGAAACCAGCCGAAGTCTTCCAGGTAAATTTCAGTCCAGCTGTGGTTGTGGCTGGCTCCCTTGGCGTCTATGACCACGCCCGTGACTTGTACGGCTGCTATGCCGGAGGCACGGCAGAGGGCGGCGTATAGCGCGGCAAAGTCGAAGGCATCCCCGGACTTCCGTTTGAGCAGGTCGATGGGGTCGGCTGTGCCTCCGCGCAGCTGGAGCTGGATCTTGTAGCTGTCTTTCATGTGGTCGAAAAGAATCCGGGCTTTCCTGTAAAGGTTCTTTTCTTTGCCTGTCAGTTCGGCAGCAAGCTCCTTGACCGCAGGTTTGTCCGAAGGAATCTGCGGGTCAGCGGTCATGTAGGACTTGTACAGGCTCAGCGTCTCGGAAGAATAGGCCGGGCTCTTCTTGTCGTAGACGGATGACTCTACGCCGTATACCGTTATGACCGCGCTCGCGGAGAAGGTCTGCTTGTTTCCCTTGCCGGACATCTCGCGCGTACGGAAGACTATCTCTCCCCGGTCGTTGTCTATCAGCGCGTCCGGCTTGACTTCTTTGTATTCGGCTGAGGGCTGGGAAGCGGAGAGGGCAGGGCGGGGCATATAGAGGGTGATTTCCCCCAGGGCTCCTTCCTTCTCGTTTTCTATGTCGAGGGAGGTCTGGATGACGTAAATCTTCCTGTCAACGAAGCGCTTCTTCCCGGCGGAGGTGGAGACCCCGAAGGGATAGCCCTGGCTGTCCCCCTTGGCTGTCCGTACGGAAATTACGCCTGTGGCCGCACCGTCGGGGACGCGGACGCGGATTTCATTGTCGCTCCAATAGTTCCAGGGGAACTCGCTCAAGGATGCGGGCAACACTGAGTCCGGTCTGTCCGTGCTGAAGAGTATGTCGGATGACAGTCGGGATACACCGAAGTTGGAGCCTTTTATCGTTATGAGGTCGCCGGGAGCAGCGGTTTCCGGCTCTATAGCAGATATGAGGGGAATCCGGCTCTGAAGGTCAAAGCGGACGCTCTCGGGGATGTTGGACCTGTTGGCAAAGAATGAGGGGTCGGACTCGCCACGCCTGGTGACGACCTTTACAAGTCCGTCCTGCACGTTGTAAGGGATGCGGAGCTTTATCTCGTTGTCTCTCCACGAAATGTAGTGGCTGGAGGTGACGCGGATGCCCGCTATGCTGACATAGGACTCGTCCTGCTCATCCCCGAAGCCCGTGCCCCGTATGGTCATGATGTCGTCGCTGGAACCTATCTCCGGGTTGACGGAGCTGATAACTGCCCGCTTGGCCTTCAGGCTCTCCATTCCAAGGATCGAGCTGACGGCTATGGCGATGAGTACGAGAGAAAAAAAAGAGCCAAAGCGTACGGACGCTTTGGTTCTCAGGAGTCTTCCGTAAGACTTAAAAAAACTCACGCCGACGACTCTTATTTTCCTATATCAATGGTAAAGAGAGGCGACGACAGATGGAGAAAAAAACTTGAGTCTTTCTCCTTGGCGTTTGCGACCTCGGACTCAACAGGAAGGAACACGTCGTAGCTGGTCAGCGCGAGCGAGGCAGCGGACTGAGAAGAAGCCGCGGACACGGGCCGTGCAAGAACGGGAGCTGCGACATCCACCTCGGGGCTGATGGCAGTAACCGGAGCGGTGAAAGAGACGGCAGCCGGTTTGACCCTGCTGTCATCGGCAAGGAACCCGGCAACGCTGGCGGGGCTGACGGATCCTTCCACCTGGAGATCAGCAGGCATATCGAGTGAAGTCATCCGTGCAACGGGCTTGAAGTCGGTCGTCTGGATGACGGTCTTGGTCTTGGTCGGCATGACGGCCGCAATGACGGCAGCAGCAGAGGCACCGACGAGCACATCCTTGAGGACGCTCTTCGCTCCGTCGCCCACATTGGGCATCTTGAGAACTTTCTTGTAGGAGAGGCGTGACTGCAGACGGGCAAAGCTGGACTCCATATCGCGCTCGCTCATGGAGATGCTGTCACTGTCAGCCTTCAGCAGGTCGCGTGCAGCCTTGAGCTTCTTGAGCTCAGCCTGGCACTTGGGGCAGCCGTTGACGTGCTCCTCGTACTTGGCCTTGTACTCGGCGGAAAGCTCTCCATCGAGGTAAACTGAATGCAGGTCTTTGTTAGGACAGGTAAACATCTTCTTCTCCTATATACTTCAACAATTGTTCTCTAGCTCGGAAAACCCGGACCTTCACGTTTCCTTCCGTGATGCCAAGGATTTTGCCAATCTCCTTGTAATTCATGCCGCCGTACTCCCGGAGTACCAGGACTTCCTTCAGTTTCGGCGGCAGCTTCTCCAATGCTTCCTTTGCCTTCTCAATGGTCTCTTTCTTAAGAAGCTCTGTCTCACCACTTTCCATTTCCTGGCGGCCTTCGTAAAGGGCCTTGTGGTAAGCATTTGCCTCCCTGACCTTGCGCTTGGCATAGTTAAGCGAAGCGTTCTTCACGACCCGGATAAGCCAGAACTTGGCATCGTCAAGCGACGGAAACACAAGCTCCTTTTCGTTTGCCTTGATGAAGGAATCATGTACCAAATCCTCGGCTGCTTCCTCATCGTTCACAATCCTCAAGGAGATTTTGAACAACAGGCTCATCGTAGCATCGTAAAGCTTCTTGAAGTCAGCGGAATCAGCGCAATGTATTTCGGCTTTTTCTGCTGCTTCTTTGTCTATAGAACCCACATCGTCCTCTTTCAGTTACAAAATTTCTAAGAAAGTTCTTAGGAATTTCTTATTTTTGTTTAGGGGACCTCAAAAAACTTCAGTTTTTTGAGGTGACTTTTAAGCACGTTTCCAGACAGGTCCGTTCGGGGTGTCCGTCAGCGTTATGCCCCTTGCGGCAAGCTCCTTCCGGATTTCGTCCGCTCGGGCGAAGTTCTTCTCCGCCTTGGCCTTCTGCCGCTCCGCCACGAGGGCGTCGATTTCGGCTGCCTCGGGGTCACCGGAATGGTCGTCTCCGCCGGGGATGCCCGAGGTCGTGACGTTTGCAGCCTCCGCCTTCTCCGCCTCCAGGGCGGATTTGAGCAGGGAAAGTCCCGTCACGCTGTCCATCCGTGCTACAAGCTCCAGAACCTCGGCAGCTTGCAGAGAAGAATCCTTGACAGCCTTCTGTATCTGGCTCAGGGCAACCGGGGTGGAAAGGTCGTTCTCCAGTCCGGCACGGAAATCTTCTATATAAGTAACGGCTTTCCCGGAAAGCCCCTTAAGGCCGGCAGCTTCGCCTTTTGCAAACTTTTTCTCTGCGAGCGGAGCAAGCTTGTCCTGTCCCGCATTTCTGGACAGGCGGACCAGCCGCTGCACGAGGGCCTCGCGCCCCTTCTTCGCACCCGTCATTGCCTCATCGCTGAAGTATATCTGCTTGCGGTAATGGGTACCGAGCAGGAAGAAACGGTAGTCCAGAGGGGAAAAGCCTTTATCTATTAACGTCTGAAGGCGCAGAAAGTTACCGCCGGACTTGGACATCTTGGCTCCTTCCCCGGAATTCCCGGAAT
>CADBRC010000029.1 GCA_902796985.1 uncultured Spirochaetaceae bacterium | reverse complement strand
TTCTGTGTCAAGTAATGCAGGTGAAAATGAGTGTCGGAATACATCGGTGCGGCATGATAGCACATTTTGCCTTGTAACGGCAAGACTTTTCTGCTAGAATAGCCCCTGCTTATGGCAATGAACAACACGACATTCGACACGAACACAATCGTTTTATATAAATCCACCGCCGCAGCCATCACGGACAAGGGCGAGAACGGCAAGTTCCCCATCCGCTGGCAGTCTGCCCCGGCGACGGCGACCAAACCCGCGGCCTACTCCCAGCAGAGCGTCAGGACCAAGGACTTCACCGTCCTGAGCACAGGCGCGGCCTCTTCGCTGGAGAAGGTGCTTGAGTGGGCGGAAAAGAACGCCCCTTCCGAAGACTCCATGTACGAGAAGGACAACGGCAACGCGCTGGCTGCCCAGGTGAAGGAATGTTACGAGCTGCTCTGCTCCGATGAGGAGACTGCGAGTGCAGCGCACAGCTTCGAGGATCTGGTTTCGCTCTTCCGGGGAGAAGTGAAAGCCGACGAATGCTGGGGCAACTACCTCGCGCTCAAGAACACCGTCTACTTCAAGCAGGACATGAAGGCGCAGATGGACGGCAAGCTCGTATTCAGTCCCCGTCCGCAGGAAGAGATAGACGAGCTGGTCAAGAAGGCGGACGCGAAGGGGCAGGAAGCCCAGAAGCGCGAGGAGTTCCTGCTGCGGCTCAAGGAGCGCAAGCTCCTGCCGGAGGATTCCATCTTCATGACCGACGTGGAGAACCTGGCCTACGGCAAGACGGACAAGAGCCGCACGATGCACGACGCGAAGCTCAAGGAGACGCCGGAGAACGCCCACAAGCTCCTTCTGGAGACGGGCATCTGGGACATAACGCGGAACCCCTACCCCATCCGCTGGGGACTGAGCATGAAGAGCGCGACGGAGCGGCTCGCCTCACCGCCGGACGAGGAACGGCTTGCCGTGGAGGGGGTATCATACGCGATCGACAACGAGTACTCGACCGACCCCGACGATGCGGTCGCATGGGACGGCAGCTTCCTCTGGGTGCACATCGCCGACCCCGCGAGCACGGTCATGCCGGACAGCTCCATAGACCGCTCGGCCCGGGCCAGGGGAGCGACGCTCTACCTGCCGGAAGGGGCGGCCCGCATGCTCGCCGAAGACTGCCTGGAGGACTACGCGCTGGGGCTCAAGGAGCAGAGCCGGGCCCTGTCGTTCCGCATAAAGCTGGACGCGGACGGGAACATCGAGGACTGCTCGGTGTTCAAGACCCTGGTCAACGTCAAGCGGCTCAGCTACAAGCAGGCGGACACGATGAAGGACAGCCCGGAGCTCAAGGCGCTGTTCGACATCGCTCGGAAGAACGTAGAGCGGCGGGTCAAATCCGGCGCGGTGATGATCGACATCCCGCAGGTGCACATCAACCTGGATGAAAACAAGCGGGTCTCCATAGAAGAGGACGCGCGGACGGAAAGCTCGGAGATGATACGGGAGATGATGCTGCTCGCAGGAGAAGGGGCGGCCTACTTCGCGTTCAAGAACCGCATCCCCTTCCCCTTCATCAGCCAGGAAGCGCCTACCCTGCCGCAGGACCTGCCGGAGGGCCTTGCCGGGCAGTTCCGCCTGCGCCGCTGCATGCACAAGCGGTCGGTCGGCATCACGCCCGCCATGCACTGCGGCATAGGAATCCGCATGTACACGCAGGTGACCAGCCCCCTCCGCCGTTACAGCGACCTCATCGCGCACGAGCAGCTGCGGGCTTTTCTGGACGGCAGGGAACTGATAAACAAGGACGACATGCTCATGCGGATAAGCGAGGGCGACGCAGGCTTCCAGGCCGCACACAAGGCGGAGCGCAAGGCCGACATGCACTGGACGCTCGTCTACCTCCTGCAGAACCCGGACTGGACAGGCGAAGCCATCCTCGTGGACAGGGGAGGCAAGCAGCCGCAGCTGTTCATTCCCTCGCTCGGACTTGAGACCTACATGGGAGTTGAGGACAGCCTGGATTTAAACGGAAGCATCCGCGTCAAGGCGGACAAGATAAACCTGAGCGAGCTTTCGGTAGAATTCACTCAGATAGAGTAGGCCGCCGGCATCCAGAAACAACGAAGCCCTGAAAGCATCCGCTTCCAGGGCTTTTTCATTTACTCCACCCGGGTGAACAGGTCCACGCGTGTGAAGTTGTCCCGGGGCTCCCCCTTGTTGCCTACAAGCTCCTCCAGGCATTGCTGGGGGGAGACCTCCTTGTTCAGCACCCGGTAGAGCGCGTCGCAGATAGGCAGGCGGAGCTTCTTCCGCACGGCGACCTCGTGGACGTACTTGCAGGCGACAGCCCCTTCCGGCAGGTAGCCTATCTTCTTGACGTTGGCGATCAGGTCGTCCAAATCCTTGAACTGCGACAGCATGTCGGTCTTGATGATGTCCTGCCCGAACCGCCTGTTGCGCCCGTACTTGGACTTGCAGGTAACGTCCAGGTCTCCGACCCCGCTTATCGAGGTGAACGTCTCCGCGTAAATCGCCCCCATCGCGAATCCGATTTTCTGTATCTCGTTCAGGCCCGCCGCCATGACCAGGCTCTCCGTGTTGTCCCCGAAAATCTGGCTGCTCTCGGAGAGGGCATCGAGCGCGCCGTAGACGACGGCGATGACGTTCTTGGCGGCAGCGCAGACCTGCACTCCCACCGTGTCGAACGAGGCGTATGCCATTATCCCGGGAACCCGCAGCAGGTTACGGACTTTTATCGCGTTCCGGTGATGAAAGCTCGCGGCAATAAGACCGGTAATCTTTCCCATCGCGACTTCCTCGGCATGGCTCGGCCCCGCGACGTAGACGGTCTTGTCCTTGTAGCCCTCTCCCAGGGCGGCCTCGACGGTAGGGAGGATAAGGCCCGGCCCGCCATCCGAGGGAATGAAGCCTTTCGTCAGGGCGGCCACGATCGTGGATCCGTCCCGCAGGTTGGGAAGGTGCGTGAATTTCTTGATTGTCGGGGCAAGGTAGAGCGAAGGGCTTGCAAGGAAAAGGAATTCCTTGCCCGCCGCAACCTCCTCTATGTCCGTGGAGGCCGAGAGCCTGGGGTCAAGCTTGTAACCGGCAAGGTAGCGCTTGTTCTCGTGCTCATTGTTTATGGAAGAAACGACATCATCTTCCATGGCCCACGCCTGGACTTCGTTTCCGCCCCTGGCAACAGCTGTCGCAAGGGCAGTTCCCCA
>CADBRC010000028.1 GCA_902796985.1 uncultured Spirochaetaceae bacterium | reverse complement strand
GAAATATGGTTTCAAGCAGTTTGACTTCGCCCTGGCAACCGCTGCCGGTATCTTCAAGAACGTCGTCAATATCCTCCTGCTGCTTCTTGCGAATTTCATAGCCAAGAGCGCTGGTGAAGAGAGGTTGATATAATGAGCAATGCAATAGGCAAGAAAAAATATAAGAGCGTGGGCGACACCATCTTCAACTTCGTCATTTTTGTCGTGCTCGCGTTTCTTATCGTCGTGACGGTATACCCCTTCTGGAATACCATAGCGATTTCGTTCAACGACGGGCTTGACTCCGTAAAGGGGGGCATACACCTCTTCCCAAGGAAATTTACCTGGCAGAACTACAAGGCCCTGTTCATCGACGACAGGCTCCTCAAGGCCTTCATCATCTCGGTGACAAGGACCATATTGCAGACCGGCGTGAGCGTCTTCTGCACCTGTATGCTTGCCTATGCCCTGAGCCGGAAGGAGTTCGTCATAAGGAAACCCTCCACCATCGTGCTCGTCATCTCTATGTACGTGAGCGCGGGCCTCATCCCGAGCTACATGCTGATCAAGAACCTGGGAATGCTGAGGAGCTACGCTGTCTACATCATCCCGAACATCGTGGACGTGTTCAACTTCATCCTCGTGCGCACCTACATCAACGGACTGCCTGACAGCTTCGTCGAGTCAGCCCGCATTGACGGAGCCGGGGAATTCAAGATTTTCATGAAAATCATCATGCCGCTCATTGTTCCCTCAGTCGCGATGATAAGCCTCTTCGTCGCTGTCGGTGCATGGAACAGCTGGTTCGACACCTACCTCTACTGCTCTGGAGAGCCAAACCTGCACTCCCTGCAGTACAAGCTGATGGAATTCCTCCAGTCCAGTCAAAACCAGAGCGCGTCGGCGGCAGACTCCAACGCTATGGCGGTTGCCGCCGCATCGGGAAGCGCAAGCGCGATGGTCACGCCGATAAGCATCCGCTCGTCCATCACGATGATTGCGACCCTGCCGATTCTGGTCGTATACCCCTTCCTTCAGAAGTACTTCATCGTCGGTATGACGGTCGGAGGCGTAAAGGAGTAGTTCGTTCTCTTTTAGATTTTTAGAGAATGTCAGAAAGTCCTAAGTCTCCTAAAGAGGCTTAGGACTTTTTTTTATGCTCATGCTGCAGCGTTTTCCTACATTTCTTTTACAAGTTCTTTGCAGAGCATGACAAGGTTGAATCGGATTCCCTCGCGGGTGTTCCAGCCCCGATGGTTCCATTCCTCCGAGGCAACGTCATCACCGCCGTAAATAATCGCGCCGTAGTCAAAGCCACGGAACTGGGCGACGGCGATGCAGCCTGCCTGTTCCATCTCCACGATTTTGGCGCCCTCGCTTTTGCGGAGTTCAACTTTTTCGGGTGTTTCGCGGAACAAGGCATCGGTCGTCCAGGTGAGTCCCCGTAGATAGGGAATGCTGTGTTCGTCAAGGAAGGATGCGATTCTGTCAGTCACCTTCCGGTCGGTATAGATGCAGCGTGACGGCTCAACATAGTGATAAGAAAATCCCTCGTCACGGATTGCTCCGTCTACAAGGAGCAGCTGGCCCACCTTGATGTTCCGGTCAAGCACGCCGCCTCCGCCGCAGAACATCACCTTGGTGACTCCAAGCGCGTAAAATAAATCGAGGTTTCCTCCGCAGGCCGGGCAGCCTACTTGCCCCTGGACGATGAGGACATCGCTTTCTTTTACAAAACGGTAAATCGTGAACGGATTCTCTCCGCCTATCTCATGGTATGCTTCAATCTCACCGTTTGCCAGCAGCTTGTTCATGACATCGGGAAAGAATGTGATTATCATCCTGTGCGCATCAAAGGTCCTGCCGGCAAGAGCCGACGGATTCAGCTTTGCGACTTTTTCCGTGTCAAATTCCAAAATGGGAAAATCGTTTCTTAAAATCATAGATGTCCTTACGACAGCAGGCAGAAGGTCTGCGCATCGATTTTCTCCATGCCCAGGTTCTTCCAGAATATCTCCGCGTTGGTGTCCTTTGCATCCAGATAGATTTTCTTTGCACCGGTGGCAAGTATCAGCCGCTCTATTGCGTTGGTTCCGATGCCGACATGCCGGTATTTCTTGTTGACTTCGAAGAGGTCTATCGTGAGGATGTCATCGAACTGCTTGTAGATGCAGACCGCCTTCAGGAGATCGCTGGACGGCTTGTAGTCAAAGACCATATAGGAGCTGTCTTTGAGCAGGAACGGAAACTCGCCTTTCTGCGTGTAAGCCTTGAGCAGGGGAAAGTTGTCCCAGCCTTCCAGGGCCATGTAGGATTCAAATATGTCGCAGTCCAGAATTCGGTAGTTGAGGTTCATGCCTGTAGTATAGTGTAATTGTTCTAATGCAAGGTCAGCTTGTTTGCCTGATGCCGTGGAAACGCATGGCGCGGGGGCTTCAAACTGGCGTGAAGTCCCCGCAGAAATGCGTTCCTTTACCTTACTCCGTCGGGCGCTTCTTGAGCGAGGCGCTGTCTATGACGGCCTGGCCCTTGCCGACTTTCTGCTCCATCATGGCGCGTACCTTGAGCGGCAGGCCGAAGAGGGTGATGAAGCCGTCCGCGTCCTTGTGGTCATAGAGGTCGCCGGTTGCGAAGCTCGCGATGCTCTCGTTGTAGAGGCTGTAGGGCGAGCTGCTGCCCGCGCCGCGCATCGTGCCCTTGTAGAGCTTGAGCTTGACCCAGCCGGTCACGTTCTCTTCCACCTTGTCCATGAAGGCCATGATGCCTTCCATAAGTCCGGTGAACCACTTGCCGTCATAAATCAGCTCGGCCTCGCGGAGGGCAACGTTCTGCTTGAAGTGGTAGGTGTCCCTGTCCAGGCAGAGGTGGTCCAGCTGCTCGTGGGCGTACATCAGGATGGTTCCGCCGGGAGTCTCGTAGATGCCGCGGCTCTTCATGCCGACGACGCGGTTCTCCACCAGGTCAACAATGCCGATTCCGTTGCGGCCGCCGATCTTGTTCAGCTCCTCCATGATGGCGAGGGGTGACATCTTCTTGCCGTTGACTGAGACGGCCTCTCCCTTCTCGAATTCGACCGTGACGTACTCGCCGTCGCCGGCCTCCTCGGGCAGCTTGGTCTCCTTGAGCATGTTGGCAAAGAGGCCTTCCTTCTCGGTCTCCTCAAGCTCCAGACCTTCGTGGCTGATGTGCCAGATGTTCTCGTCGCAGGAGTAGGAGTTGGCCTTCTTCATCGGGGCCTCAATTCCCCTGTCCTCCAGATACTTCATCTCGGCCTCGCGGCTGTCCAGATTCCACTTGGAGTCGCGCCAGGCAGCGATGACCTTGAGGTCGGGCGCGAATGCCTTTATGGCAAGCTCGAACCGCACCTGATCATTGCCCTTACCCGTGGCTCCGTGGCAGATGGCGACAGCCTTTTCCTGACGGGCGTACTCGACGAGGATCTTGCCGATGAGCGGGCGGGCAGTGGAGGTGCCGAGCAGGTACTCGTCCTCATAGACGCAGCCGCCTTTTACGGCCGGCCAGATGTATTCCTTGCAGTATTCCTCGCGTGCGTCAACGACATAGCAGGCCGCCGCTCCGGTCTTGAGGGCGCGGTCCTTAATCTTGGGCCAGTCGTCGCCCTGTCCCAGATCGATGCAGACGGCAATGACGTCGTAGTCGTAGTTCTCCTTGAGCCACGGGATGATGACCGTCGTGTCCAAACCGCCGGAATATGCCAGAATGACTTTATCCTTTGCCATATAGTACCTCTGAAAAATGAAATTTTATGCATATAAACTACAACTTTTTTTATATTTATGCAAGCAGTTTGCCTTGTTTCGGATCCTTTCGGATGATTTCAGCCCCTTGGCGGCAAGCCTTTTGGCGGCCAAGCCCCTTGACGGCTCTGCCCGGCGGGTATATGCTTGGGGCAAAAAGGCCCAGTATGTCAGTCTCGTTCCTTCATTCCGCGTCAACAAAGCTCTCTTTGCGCTTCATGCTGCTGCTTTCTGTGGCAGTTCTGTCCCTTTCGCTCGTGTTCACGGGCCTTTTGCGGAGCTTCGTGAGGCAGGAGCAGTCCGCCGACCTCATCAAGGCTGCCGAGGAAATCCGGGCCAACATGGAGAAAGGCTCTGACGGCTTCTATATGCCGTACTACATCACCTACGCTGTCTGGGAGTGGGGGACGCTGGATTCCTTGTATACGAACGATCCCTTCCTGCCTCACCTGCCGCTGACAGACGGTAATGCGAAGCTCTACCTGCAGAAGGATTTCTTCATAGACGGCGACCTCAACATCCTCTACTATGCCGTAGACTGCATCCTCTCCAACGGCAAGGGCTATCAGATACAGACCGCGATGAACATGGACAGCGACACCAGCACCCTCCTGCTTAAGGGGGTTCCGTCTACGCTCGCCCGCATTGTCATACCTGTCCTGATCCTCTCCTTTCTGGTCTCCCTCGTCATTACGCGGAACACCATGCGGCCCGTCGTGCGCATGACCGAGCGGGCGCAGCGCATAAGCAGCGAGAATCTGGGCGAAAGCCTTCCCGTCAGGCACAAGGTACAGGCGATGGACGAGAACGACGCGCTGGCGGCGACATTCAACGACCTCTTTGCCCGGCTTAAGGCTGACTTTGACCGGGAGAAGGCTTTTACGAGCGACGTCTCGCACGAGCTCAAGACCCCGGTTGCAGTCATCCTGGGGCAGGCCAAGCTCCTCATGCGCTGGGGCAAGGACGACAGGGAACAGACGGAGAAGTCCCTTTCCATGATAATCAAAGAGACCCACTCCATGGAGAGCACCATAGAGAACCTGCTCCAGATGTCCCGGCTGGAAAGCGGCAGGCAGCAGCCTAAGGCTGAGGAATTCGGCATGGCGGACCTTCTTTCCCAGATTGCGGATGAGGTGAGGTCTCTGGCGGATGATGCCGCCGTTTCGACGGACTGTCCTCCCGGCCTTGTCATCAGGAGCGACCGGGAGCTGCTGCACCAGGCCCTGACCGTCATTACGTCCAACAGCGTCAAATTCTGCCGGGCTGAGGGGCGGGTACCGGAAATTACGCTGAAGGCCGAGCGGGAAGGGGGGAATCTTGTCATACGGGCCGGGGACAACGGGCCGGGCTTCTCGCCGGATGTCCTGCCTCACGTCTTTGAGCGCTTCTACCGGGGAGACGGGGCGCACAATAGGAAGGCGGGCGGTTCCGGCCTGGGACTTTCCATAGCGAGCGTAATAGTCGATGTGCTGGGCGGTAAGATAAGCGCCGGAAATTTGGAAGGTGGTGACGGCGGCATTCAAGGGGCCTTGATGACGCTGGAACTGCCGGTTTAAAACGAATGAGGCCCGGAAACCCTTGCGGGCTTCCGGGCCTCTCTGGTTTAGCTACAGGTTATACTGTTTATGCAGCGTGTCTGCCTCATGCAGCGGTGATGGCAATCTTCTTGGGCGCGGGGGCCGAGGTGCGCGGCATGGTCAGGGCGAGGATGCCGTTCTTGAAGGTCGCGCTTATCTTGCTTCCGTCCACATCCTCGGGCAGGGTGAAGCTGCGGCTGAAGCTGGTCATCCGACGCTCGCGGATCAGGTACTTGCCCTCCTTCTCGTTCTTGTCGCCCTTGTCCTCCTTGTTCTCCGTGCGGACGGAGGAAATCTTGAGGACGTTGTGGTCAAGCTCCACGTTCACGTCCGTCTCGTCCATGCCGGGCAGGTCCATGTACATAGCGTAGGAATCCTTTGTCTCTGTCACGTCAACCTTGGGAAGGCTGGGCGTGCGGGTGAGAGTGAAGTCCGGCATGGCCGGAAGCACGTCATCAAAGAAGTTGTTGAAAAGTGAAAGTTCGTTCATATCATACCT
>CADBRC010000027.1 GCA_902796985.1 uncultured Spirochaetaceae bacterium | reverse complement strand
CGCGCTGGACTACTGCGGCTGCCACTCAGGCCGCGACGGCGACAAGTTCCGCCCCGCAAAGCTCGACGTGGAGTACCTGAACGGCACGCCCTGGATCAAGCAGGCCCGGCTCGTACTCTTCTGCAACAAGCTCTACGCCCAGCCCTTCGACCCCTTCTGCTTCCTGGACGAGAAGTACCTCAAGCAGAACTACAAAAAGGACGACTTCCACACGATGTACATCGGAGAAATCTATAAAGTAATGGAAGATAAGCGCTAGCCTTGGTCCCTGCCATCCGGGCCGGCCGGGCGGCGGGCGTTTGTCCCGTCCGGTCTGCTTGAGCCCGCCAGGTTCCGGCGTCTGTTCCGGTGGCATTTTTAGCACTTTTCTTCCGTTTTCCGATGGCATTTTAAGCACTTTTTCTCGTTTTTCCGGTGCCATTTTTAGCACTTTTACTTGATTTTCCGATGGCATTTTTGTACACTTATGGCATGGAATACTCAGGCCGGAAAATCGACGGGCAGCTTCTCGGCTGGAAAAACGAAAAGGAACGGAAGCCCCTGCTCTTGAGGGGCGCGCGCCAGGTCGGGAAGACCTCTGCCGTCAGGGAGCTTTCACGAAAGTTCGATTATTATATCGAAATCGATTTCCTGAATTCGGAAAACGCGGACATCGCGGAGCTGTTTTCCCAGAAGTCATCCATACAGGATTTGTGCCAGAAAATCGCCATAATAAAGAACGTCCCCGTTCAGGCAGGAAAGACCCTGCTGTTCCTCGATGAAGTGCAGGCCTGCCCTGCGGCCATTGAGAAGCTCAGGTATTTCTACGAGCAGGAGCCGGACCTCCACGTGATAGCCGCAGGCTCCCTTCTGGAATTCGCGCTGGAGGAGCTGCCGTCCTTCGGCGTCGGGCGAATCCGCTCGGTCTTCATGTACCCCCTCAGCTTTGAGGAATTCCTCGGCTTCCAGAAGATGGACGCGCTGTGCCATGAGATGAACGGGGCCCGCCCCCGCAGGCCCCTGCCGGAAGCCTTTCACAAGAAGCTGCTGGAACAGCTGCGGATTTTCCTGCTCACGGGAGGGATGCCGGAAGTCGTCTCCTCGTGGTGCAGGGACCACGACTTTCTCAGATGCCGCCAGATCCAGAACGACCTTCTGATTTCCTATCAGGACGACTTCGCCAAGTACCGCAAGCGTATTCCCGCGTCACGGATTCAGGAGGTGTTCCGCTCCGTCGCGGAACAGGGGCAGGGCAAGTTCGTCTATAAGAAGGCCGGGCCTGACATCCGCTCAAGCCAGATAAAGGCCGCGCTGGAGACGCTGGTACTGGCCGGGCTCGTGTACCCTGTCACGCATACGGCCGCGAACGGCATACCCCTGGGGGCGGAAATCCGGGAGGACTACCGGCGGATGATATGCTTTGACACGGGGCTCTTGCAACGACAGCTGAACCTCAGGGCGGAGGACATCCTCGTGTCCGACGACCTGGACGTGATAAACAAAGGCGCGGTCGCAGAAAGCTTCATCGGAACGGAACTCATGAAGGCCGCCCCGGTTTACGAGAAAAGCGAGCTGTACTGCTGGCACCGGGAGGAAGCGGGAAGCAACGCGGAAGTCGATTATGTGATCCAGAAGGGGAATGAAATCATTCCTGTCGAAGTGAAGGCAAGCAAGAAAGGCTCCATGCAGAGCCTCAGGCAGTTTCTGGCCTTGAAGAAAAGGCCCTACGGCATCCGCACATCCCTTGAGAACTTCTGCGAATACGGGGACATACAGGTATACCCCCTCTATGCGATAAAGAACGCCCTTGCCCCGGAAGCGCAGCCGTAACCGCTGTCGGGGTCAGGCGGGGCGGGCGCATCCCCCTCTGGATGTTCGGCCTGCTGTATTGAAAGAGCTAGCGGAGGGCGGAGCGGAGGCGTTTCCTGATGCCGTCAAGGAAGCGCAGGGAGGGCTCACGTTCGGCCTCGGAAAGGCTCCAGAGGTTCATTGGAATCTTTTTCCCCATCCTGCCATTTTGATTGGTGCAGGAGACGAGCCATTCCGTGTAGGAGTCTGACCATAAGGTAGGATAAGCCTCTGCCGTTATGTCTGCAATGCGAACCAGACTGCCTTTCTGCCATTGAAACAGCTCATATGTACAGTAGACTCCTGTTGCACCCATTCTCGTTTCATTTACCAAAACTTTTCGCTCAGGGTAAAAAGATGTGTTCCAGAGCCAGAGGTCCGCATTAACGAACTGCTGTGCAGCAGGGTCGTAAACATACAGGTCATAACCACGGCCTCCAGAACCTCCGCTATCCCTTGCTATCAGGATATCCGTATAGCCGTCAAAGTCCGCATCAGCTACGTCTATGCTCATAATCCCCGTTACAGTGAACTGTATTGGCTTCAACTTCTTGCCATCGATGAACAAATCAACCTGTACCTTCTCTTCCGAATAGTCTTCATCGGCTTCCAGCAAGCGGACCCTGACCGTCACTTCCGTGCCGGCTTTGTCAAGCATGAAGCGGTCCTCGGCCACCTGCTCGATGGTATCCCCATACCACGACAAGCTGGACAGTTTCCGAAGCTCTTTCTGCCCAGCCCCCTTTTCACCCAGAAGACCGTTTATCAGGTAGTCAGTGAATTCATCCGCAAAACTAAATGAACTGCTAGCTACTGCCGTCACATGGAGAGCAGAAGTCTTTGAGCCGTCCCTGGCGGTGCTGACTTCGATTTTTCCCGTCACTATATGTCCAGTCTTCTTCTCAAGCTCAGGGCTCATGACAAGGCGCATTTTATCAACGATTATGTCACCGTCAGCAGACTGGAGCAGAATCCTGTTGTAGGGCTTAAAGCTGTCGTACCTCATTTCACCGGCAAGACAGACTTCTCCGTTCCGCCATTCTTCTTCCGCAAAGCTGTCGCAGTCGAAGGACTCCTCGTATTCTGTCACAACCTCGTAACTGATGGCTTCGCCACGTTCTGAACGGCTTCCTGTATTTCCGACATACAGGTAAAGATTCATCTCTTCCTTAAGGCTTTCTTTGCTGTATAACAAAAAATCATTGTAGGAAAGATAGAACCGGGCATCCTTTGCCTGTGTCTTCTCCTGATGATGGAAAGCTTCCCAGCTTTTCTGTTTTTTAATCCGAAGTCTGTTCTCCTCGTCCACCACAGCGAAGTTCACAGCCTGACCGCTGCTTGCAGAGATTTCCATGCGAACCACATTGGGCACAAGCTCAAGAGGAATGAAAAGGTATTCTCCAGCCTCCAACTGTACCGTGCCCTTGTTCTGCTTGGACAGGGTCTGCTCGACCGTCATTCTGACAGGGACCTTCGCTTCCTTTTGCTTCTTGGCAGACTGTGCTATAAGTTCCTGCCGGGGAAGCAGGAACAATACAAGAGATGCCAGCATACAAATTTTTGAACGT
>CADBRC010000026.1 GCA_902796985.1 uncultured Spirochaetaceae bacterium | reverse complement strand
TTACGGCGTTGAGTAATTGTAAGAACCAATATCAGGACGATTCGCATCAATTCGAGAAAGGGCATCGGAATCAGCTAAGGTTCCTGACCAAGCATTTGGAATCGGAACTAGTCCGCCCATCTCCCATTTCCTACTCCACGTACGACCCGGCGTTGCATCGGAAAGCGAGGTCACTCCGGTGTCCAAGAAAGGATCCTGACCGATAACAGTACACAAACTTGGAATAGTCACGCTGCCGGAAAGTGCCGTACAACCCTTAAAAGCCCTGTGTCCAAGACACGTAAGTCCACTGGGAAGCTCAATGCCCGTCAGGTAGGTCGCAAGCCCCGCATTACTACTGGCATTAAACGTGTCATCACCTATGTAATCTATACTGGTGTCCGACAGGTCAAGTTTGACGTACACGCCCTTGCTTGCGATTGCAGACGCAATGCTCGCAAGGTCAGCATTTGTGGCGGACGTTATGCGAACGGTGTAGGGGGTGTCCGCAGTATTGCCCGAGGCGAACACCGCAGAAACGAACTCCGCTGCCGTTCCCGAGAAACTCGCGAGGCCGAGCTTTACGTCCACGGTAAATTCGCTTCCTACCAAGGTCTGGGTGTTCGTGCCCGTGTAGAGGATGGTGCCGTCAGAGCTTTTGACCATCAGCGTGACGGTGATTTCCGTCCCCGTCAGGATGCCGGGAATCTCGAAGGACACGTTGCCGTCCGCGTCCGCCGTACCGGTCTTGTCCACGTCCACA
This sequence comes from uncultured Spirochaetaceae bacterium, assembly GCA_902796985.1. Lineage (GTDB taxonomy): Bacteria > Spirochaetota > Spirochaetia > Treponematales > Treponemataceae > Treponema_D. Next base: position 5,788 of record CADBRC010000026.1, on the reverse strand, counting down.
CCGTCGCCCGTGATAACGAGCGTGAGCGTTCCATCATCGGGTAGACCAATGTTGTTCTTGTCAAAGGTGACTTTCTGGGTGATGGGGCCGTCCGTTCCGTTGCCTGAGCCGGAGCCGCCAGCGAGCTGTGCGACGACGCGCTCCATGTCCCCGCTGTTGGATAAATCAAGTATTTCCCACGCACTTATTTCGTTATTACTGCTAGAATTAGAGCCGTTATAGAAGCCCCCCCCCCTCTCCCCCCAGGGGTATACGTTTCATCGTCATGCGAGCCAGCCGCCTCTCCGTTGCCGGGACATGACGTAAGTGCGAGCGGGCATAACATGACGGCCAGCACGCACAGCATGACTTGCAGCACGGGAAACTTCTTGGATTTCAGCATACGGGGCACTCCTTGGCGCAAAAACGCCTCTGAGGACAGTATACCACGGTCTCCGAACTTGTGGAAGGGCTTCTTTTCGTTCTGACTGTCGCACCGGGAGCCCCCTTCGGAGGTCTGGACATACCCTTTTCCGGGTAGTATTTTGGCATTCCTGCTCATTTAGGAGTGCCCTAAACGTCCGTATCAGGGGGTGTGTTACGGACGTTTTTGGGGGTGTTACACGGACGTTTTGCACCATGTAAAATTCTCCGCCCGGACATTTGCTTCCTTAAATTTGCCGCATTGGAGGGAACGTATGGAGCAGAGAAATGCCAGCGTAGCGTCAAGGCGGGGCCCCCAGAGCGGGCATTTGCTTGCGCTCATTAGAATTGTGTGCCAGTCCGCATTAGTTCCAAGAATGCGTATGCTACGAATGCAAGCACTAGCCCGCGAATGGGGACACTCTGCGGGAATACGTTCCCGTTCCCAGATGCAAGCACTGGCGGGCGAAGACGGAAACCCTGCGGGAACCGCCAGCAGGCCTATTGGCCGCGTCAACGCTATACGTTCCCGTCCCCTACGGCTGCACAACCACAGGGACGGCTGTCAGCTTACGGCTGCCAGCCGCGGTCAACGTTGAGCAGGACACCGTTCATCGCGGGGTTGGCGAGCAGGGAGACGGCGGCCTGGGCCACGTCCCGGGGACTGACGACGAAGCCCTCCGCGCCCGAGGGGGCATTCTGGGGCGGAGCAGTACTGACCGAGCCGGGCAGGACGGCGTTGCAGCGGATGCCCTTGGACGAGTAGTTCTTGGCGACCGAGCGGACGATGACGGAGAGGCCGGTCTTAGCCCCATGGTAGGCGGCAGTCAGCGAACGGGGCAGAATGCTCTCGCTCCGCGTGCCGCCAAAGAGAAGGATGGAGCCGCCGCCCCTCTGAATCATCCCGGGCAGGGCAAGGCTTACGGCCAGACCGGGCAGGGCGTAGTCGAACATCGCGAGCCGGGCCCAGTCCGCAGATCCGGTGTCCTCAAGTTTTTTCCGTATAAAGGGGCCGTATGCGACGACAAGGATATCCGCCTCCCTGACCGCCTTGCCCAGGCTGCCCTTCTCCAGGGCCTGTATCCCCTCATTCTCAAAATCACAGCGGATAAAGCCCGGCTGCACGTTGCCCGGACTGTCCTTCCCGTCCTTCCCCGGCAGGGATCGTCCGGTGATGATTATACCCGCCCCGGACTTGAGCAGGAGGGAGGCGCACTCCCTTCCCAGCCCGTTTGTGCCGCCAATGACAAGGGCCTTCTTCCCCTCAAAAACACGTCGTTCCATACAGATACAGTGTAGCAGATTGCCGGGATTTTGCAATGGGGAACGCTGCCCGTGCCCGCTATTGCGAATCAGGCCTCTTTGTGCTAGAATCCGCAGGTACAGGGGCGTAAATGGGGCATACGGAGTATTGGCATAATGCGGAGGTTGAGGGGCTGAACTTCAGGGTGTTCAGGGCCCTGTCCCTTACCTCGACGCTGACCGGGCTGGTGCTTGGTGCAGTGACCTTCGTGCCGGGAACCTACCTTTCCACGGGGGATTTCCGAACCCTTTTCTTTACCTCGACGGGCATCTTCGCAGTCTACTTCCTGCTCAGCCTCTGGAAAAGCCCATTTTCTCACCGGCATTCCACCTTCCTCCTCTACGCAGACATATTCAGCTGCCAGGTATTCTTTTTCTTTCTGGACAGGGTCATAGCTCATTACCGGGGCATCGAAGCCCCCTACACGCTGATACTCGGATTCCTGATGGTACAGCCCATCATCATCACCGACAGGCCCCTCCGCCTGTCACTGTGGACGGTTTTCTCCGTGCTGGAGTGTTCCGCCCTGTCCCTGCTGGCGAAGACCTTCCCCGTCGCCGTCACCGACATCATCAACGCCACCGTACTGAGCGTGGTAGGCATCGTAATCGGAAGGGTCTCCAAAACCTACTTCCTGAACTACACCGAGATGAAAGTCAGGGAGAAAGACGTTGAGATAATGGCGGCGGAAGCAGCAAGCAAAGCAAAGACAGAATTCCTCGCGCTGATAAGCCACGAAGTGCGCACTCCGCTCAACGCGGTGATGAACCTGAACGAGATGATCCTGCGGGAATCCTCCGACCAGACCGCCCTAGGGTACTCACGCGGCATAAAGCAGGCGTGCCGGACGCTCTCTTCGCTGATAAACGACATTCTGGATTTCTCCAAACTGAACTCCGGAGAGTTCTCCCTGCTTCCCATCGAATACAATCTGGACGGCATGCTGGACGACGTGCTCAACATGATTATACCCCGCGCCAGGGAAAAGGGGCTGGAGTTCCATGTGGATGTGCAGGAAGACATCCCCAACAACCTGATGGGAGACGACATCAGGATAAAGCAGTGCCTCGTGAACCTGCTGTCCAATGCGGTCAAGTACACCGACTCGGGAAGCGTCACCCTCTCCGTCGGATGGCAGCAGGCAGAGGAGGACGACGATCAGAGCATATTTCTCCTGTTCACGGTAGCGGACACGGGCATCGGAATAAAGGAAGGAGACATAGAAAAGCTCTCGTATCCGTTCGAACGGCTGGACGAACTGAAAAACCGGAGCGTCGAGGGTACCGGGCTGGGGCTTGCAATAGTCCGAGGCATACTGAACAAGATGGGCAGCAGCCTGCAGGTACGGAGCGAATACGGCAGGGGGTCGGAATTCTCCTTCTCAATATGGCAGCCCGTCTCCGTGAACGTTCCCATCGGCAACTACACGGCAACATCCCTCAGCGGCAGGGAGGCCAAGGCCGCCCGATACGGAACATTCACTGCTCCCGATGCGCGGATTCTCATCGTCGACGACCTGCAGGTAAACCTGGACGTGATAAAGTCCCTGCTCAAATGCACGCAGCTGCAGATAGACACGGCGACCAGCGGCAGGGAAGCAGTCGATATGGTCGCCGCCCGCCACTACGACGTTATCTTCATAGACCACCGCATGCCCGGCATGGACGGCATAGAGACCCTGCACACGATATGGCAGGAGGGTATCCCCCGGGAAGACGGCTCCATTCCCGGCGCGGACGGGGCCAGGTACATCGCGCTGACGGCGAACGCTGCAAAGGACTCACGGCAGCATTACATACGGGAGGGATTCAACGACTACCTGTCCAAGCCCGTGGATCCGCAGGAGCTGGAAAAGCTGCTGATATATCACCTGCCCAAACATCTGGTCACCCTTTCGGCGGGCCGGCTGGAAGACGCCCCCTCCGGCAGAAGCGATGGAGACGATGATTTTCTGAGAAGATTCGGAGAGATCGAAGGGGTAGACAGGGAGGCCGCCCTGAAATACTGCAGGAGCGTAGAACCGCTGCAAAAAGCCGCCCGGGCTTTCTGCAGCAGTGCAGAGAAGAATGCTGGCACACTGATGCGGGCGATGGCAGACCGGGACCTGAAACTCTGCGGCCTGACCGCCCACACGCTCAAGACAGAACTCAGGCTCCTGGGCTTCACGGCCCTTTCGCAGACGGCAGCACAGCTGGAAGAATATGCAGACTCGGAATACGAGGAGGGGCTCCGTCTGCTTGCCCCGGATTTCGCCGGAGAAGCCGTCCTCTGCGGTAAACGCCTGGGCAGCTGCCTTGCAGAATCCGCAGGCGGGGATGCCGCAGGACAGGACCAGCCCCTGCCCGCCGGCAAGCTCAGGGAAGCCGCCGGCGCACTGGAAGAATGCGCAGCATCCGGCGACCTCAGGACGGCAGGACACATACTGGGCATGCTGGAAGCATACAGGCTTCCAGCAAAACTGCAGGAGCTCGTGACCCAGGCGGGTCAGGCCGTACGCAACGGTGACGCGGCGTTTTTCACCGGCCTGACGAGAGACATAGCGGAGTTAAAGGACACAGGGGAGGATATTCCAGAATGAAAACCAAGATAGCGTTTATTTGTGAAGAGATGAACCACTTTCTGGTGCGGAGCATGGTCACGGAGCTGAGGGAGTCAGGGTACGACGTAGACGTATACCCGATGAGTGTAAACGCCTACAGCTTCATCAGCTCGAAGCACGGCATCTTCATCATCTATCTGGACGGATTCTCAAGCGACAGCGAAAAGTTCCTCGGTTCGCTTGATATCGTGATGGGCGACAAGAAGAAGGAGCGGCGGCTTTACCTCATCGGCACGGACGAAAACCTCAGGCAGGCAAACGCCTGCATCGAGCAGACGCTGGTAACCCACGCGTTCAGGCGGCCCATCAACATGGAGAGCGTGCTCAAGGAGCTGAGCATCATCAACCCCTCGTACTCCTACGACGGCAGCTTGAAAATAGCGGACAGCACCGTGCAGGACAGCAGCCGCAAAACCCTGCTCATCGTCGATGACGACGACATCTACCTGAGGACGATTGAGAACTGGTTCACCGATGAGTACAACGTCTATACGGCGGCATCCGTGACGAGTGCTCTCTCCCTGCTCAAGAAAGTCCACACCGACCTTATACTGCTGGATTACGAGATGCCCCTCCTGTCAGGCCTTGACTTTCTCCGCATCCTCAGGAGCGAGCCCGCCACCGAGAAAATCCCGATTATCTTCCTGACAGCCAAAGACGACAAGGAAATCATTCTGGAGATACTCAAGGAGGGGCCGACCGGCTATCTGCTCAAGACGACCGCCCCCATCCTGCTCAAACACAACATCAAGAACTTCTTCGAAGGGAAGGAGCTCTGGTGGAAGGATGAATAACCGGCAGGAGTAAGGAGACAGGGAAGTGATAGCCCGTTATAGAACAAAGGAACCCCAGGCACAGAGTCTTTCAAGTCATTTGCTGGGGACAGCGGAATTGGCGGTTTGCTTCGGTCACGACTTCGGCTTCCTGATTCTGTATGTACTTCCGTATTGCTTCCTCGTTTCTGCCGATGGTCGAAACGAAACACCTGTCCGTTTCTTACATTCCAGCAATTGTAAAACTTTTCAGACCGCCAGCCGTAGCTGGTGGTTTTCCCTGGCAAAAATCCGAGAGATAATTAGGGCAGGGCAAACAGCATTTAAGGATTTAGGCTCCATAAAGTCCTAATTGTTGGCTATAACTTGAATTTTCTGGCTACACTTTCTCATTGATCTTAGGGCAAGAAGCTTAAGCTTCACAGGGCAAGAAGCTTAAGCTTCACAGGGCAAAAAGCTTAAGCTTCACAGGGCAAAAAGCTTAAGCTTCACAGGGTAAAAGGCTTAAGCTCCACAGGGTGATGGTTCTCTATGGCCGTCTTCCCGAACCTGTTGTACAGGCACTCGGTCTTGAGCACCCCGTTGAACGACTCCATCGGCGCGTTGTCCCAGCACTGCCCCCGCGCGGAGCAGCTCTGTACCATACCCTTCTCGTGAAGCATGAACCTATAGTCAAGCGACAGGTAGGTACTCCCTTCGTCGCTGTGTATG
>CADBRC010000025.1 GCA_902796985.1 uncultured Spirochaetaceae bacterium | reverse complement strand
GGAGCTGCACTTCCAGTATGTCCGCGCCGCCGTCCACCATCGCCTGTGCGGCCGTGAAGGCAAGCTCGTCAGTCGGGTATCCTGCCACAAGGTGGCTCATAAGCTGTATTTTTTCCATTGTAATTCTCCTTAGAAGCTGGCCTTATGCCTGGTGCACGTCCTCGTTCGCCTCAAGCCGGGCTATCTCTGATTTGAGGAACTCCTTCCACTCCTTGGGCCGGAACACGGGGCTTGTGATGAATACATCCTTGTCTCCGCGCCCGCTCATGTTTATGACGACTGCCTGATCGGACGGAATCTCCTTCGCTATCTTCATTGCGGCGGCTCCGGCATGTGCGCTCTCGAGCGCGAACAAGATTCCCTCGTTCCTGGCGAAGAAACTGACCGCTTCCAGTGCATCCTTGTCGCGCACTGCAGTGAACTCGACGCGGCCGCTCATGCCGAGTTCGGCGAGCTGGGGGCCGATGCCGCAGTAGTCCAGGCCCGCGCTGATGCTCCTCGTCGGCAGGGCCTGTCCGTCTTCGTCCAGAAGGAAGCGGCTCTTGTAGCCCTGCATGATGCCCTCGCGGCTTGCGTTGCCGGTCATGCGGCTCGCATTCTCGCCGACCCCCGGCCCCACGCCCCCGGCTTCGGCGGCAATCAGGCGGGGCGACTTTTCATCGATGAAGGGGCTGAAGAATCCGATTGAGTTGGAGCCGCCGCCGCAGCAGGCGACCATGGCTCCTATCTTTATGCCCCGCTCGGCACATTCTGCCTTGACCTCTTTTCCGATGACGGACTGGAACTCCCGCACTATGTCCGGGAAGGGGGCGGGACCGAGTGCGCTGCCGAGCACGTAGTGGGTCGTGTCGGGGTTTGCAGCCCAGTCGCGCATGGCTTCGTTCACCGCATCCTTGAGCGTGCGGCTGCCTGACTTGACGGCGTGTACCTTGGCCCCGTACAGCTCCATTGCGGCGACGTTGGGCTGCTGGCGGCGCACGTCCACTTCTCCCATGTACACGGTGCAGTCAAGCCCCAGCTTGGCGCAGGCGGCGGCGGTCGCAAGTCCGTGCTGACCCGCGCCGGTCTCCGCGATGATCCGCTTCTTGCCCATCTTTTTGGCGAGGAGGCACTGGCCTATCGCGTTGTTTATCTTGTGGGCGCCGGTGTTGGCAAGCCCCTCGAGCTTTATGTATATCTGTCCGCCGCCCAGGAGCCTGGTGGCCGTCGGCGCATAGTAGAGCGGGGTGGGGCGGCCTATGTAGTCCCGCCGTATTGTGTCCAGCTCTTCCAGGAAATCCTTGTCCGCCATGAAGCGGGTAAAAGCTTCCTCCAGCTCGTCAAGAGGCCTCCGCAAGACCTCCGCGACATATTTGCCGCCATAAGTGCCGAAAAATCCTTCCGTAGAGTATGCCATAGTTACCGCCTTTGCTACTTTTACTAGAAACATAATAGAGGAACGGGAGGCTTGTGTCAAGCCTTGTTTATCTTCCCTGCCTGCGTTATAATGAGGCTGCAATTTATGGAAGAAAAAAGGAAAATCAGCATTGTTTTTGCCGGGGGAGGGACCGGCGGGCACATATATCCCGGCCTTGCCGTCGCGGAGGAGCTGAAGGCTCTTGCTGCCGCACGGGGGCTTGAGGCAGACATCTCTTGGATGGGCAACAGTTCCGGCATGGATAAGGATATCGTCTCCAAAAGTCTGGGCGTGCATGGCTGCATAAGCGCATTCTACGGCATCCCGTCCGGGAAGCTCCGCCGCTACTTTTCGCTGCACAATTTTCTGGATGCCTTCAAGATTGTGGCGGGCTTCTTCAAATCCCTGTTCCTGCTGGCCCGGCTCAAGCCCGATGCCCTTTTTTCCAAGGGTGGTTTTGTCAGCGTGCCGCCCTGCCTTGCCGCCCGCATCCTTCGCATTCCCTATTACACCCACGAGTGTGACTTTACGCCCGGCCTTGCGACCCGGCTGAATGCCAGAGGAGCAAGGAAAATCCTCCTGTCTTATGAACAGACTGCCGGTTACTTCAAGGAAGGACTGGCCGAAAAATGTGTCGTGACGGGAAACCCTGTCCGTCCGGTGTTCTATGCCGCGGATGACGGCGGGGCAGCGGCAGGACGTGCGTTCCTGGGGCTTTCGGATTCTCCCGGCAAGCCCCTTCTCCTTGTCCTGGGGGGAAGCCTGGGGGCACGGCAAATCAACGGGCTTGTAACGGAAAACCTGGACTGGCTCAAGGAGCGTTTCATCGTCGTGCACCAGACGGGCAAGGCTTTTGCCGATGAGCATCCGGAGCTGATGAAGCGTGATGGCGATTATCTTCCCTATGCGTTCATCTATGCCGAGATGCCGTCTGTCCTGAAAGCGGCGGACGTGGTTCTTTCGCGTGCGGGTGCAAACTCAATCTGGGAATGTGCCGTCTGCCGCAAGCCCATGCTCCTTGTCCCTCTCATGGGGAGCGGAACGAGGGGCGACCAGGTGGACAATGCCCGCTTCTTTGCCCGCGCGGGGGCGGCCCTTGTTCTTGAGGGGCAGGATGCGGATTCGGCCTGTCTCCGGGCAGCTCTGGAAGAGTTGCATGGTGCGGAAAGACGTAAGGAAATGTCAGCTGCAGCGGGGGAGGTATGCGGGAGTTCCCGCCCCTCGCTGCGGATAGCAGAAATAATTTTAGAAGGAGTGAATTATGCCGGCACAGCTTCCGATAATTGATCTTGTTTTTTTTGTTGTGGTCGCAGCCTTTGCGATAATCGCCTGCTTCAAGGGTTTCGTGGATGAGCTCTTTGACAGGGGGGCTCCCCTCATTGCAGTTTGGGCGGCAATCTTCGGCTACAAGCTTCTCGCCGTAAAGCTTTTACCCTACGTGCATTTTCAGGTTCTGGCGAATATCTTTGCCTTTGTCCTCGTGTTCATTATCGTCTTCCTCATCGTGAAGGTGATACAGCAGGTCGTCGGGAAGATTTTTGAAGGAAAGATTCTGGGGCAGCTGAACCGGCTTCTGGGATTCGCGTTCGGCATTGTGGAGGGGCTTGCCATTGTCGCTCTCGTTCTGATAATCCTGACCGTGCAGCCCTGGTTCGATGTCTCGCCGATACTGACAGGGAGCATCTTCTACAGGATTTTCCAGATATTCCTTGCCAACGCCAGCCTGCCGAGCCAGCAGGGAGGCGCGGCCTCCACATCGGCATATCTCCTTCTTGCATTGGGCAGGGCTGTTAATGTTTGAGAACATTCTTTTCCAGAGCGCGTCCGACCTGCTCGCCCGGGACATCGGGAGCGGGGGCCTTCCCCCCTCCATACTCCTTGCGGGGCCTGCTGCCTCGGGCAAGCTTTCTACAGCGCTGGAGATAGCCCGCGTCCTCTCATGCAGGGCATCCGGTACGAAGGGGCTTTGGAACTGCACCTGTCCCTCCTGTCTGCAGCACAAGGTTCTGGTCAGCCAGGGCATGCTGCTTGCGGGGCCCGGCGACAGGACGCTTGAAATACGGGCTGCCAAGGCAACGCTGCTTTCCCAGAACGCAAAGAATTCATCGCATTTGGAGGCAGCCCGCCATCTGTATCTGCGGGCTGTCCGCAAGCTCACCCTCCGCTTCAGCCCGATTCTTTGGGAGGGCGATGACAAGATTTCTAAGACTGCCCCCCTGCTCCAGTCCATCAACGAATCTCTTGAGCCGCTGACGCCGGGCAGGACGATTCCGGCTCCCGATGACTTGCAGAAAATCCTCGATTCCGTGGAGAAGGACGCGGAGAAGCTGGAATCGTCTTTCTTATATGATTCTATTCCCGTTTTTCAGATACGGAACATCTCTTCATGGGCGCACCTTAAGAGCGGAGAAGGAAAGAAGGTGATGGTGCTGGAGAATGCCGACCGAATGGCTGACAGCGCGAGAAATGCCCTGCTCAAGATTCTTGAGGAGCCGCCCGAGGATTTAATTTTCATACTGACCACGCAGCGGCGGAGCGCGATGCTCCCGACGATACTCAGCCGGGTCAGGACATATAATTTCTTTGAGCGCGGCCGCGAGCAGCAGGAGAAGGTCATAAGCCGTATCTTCCATTATACCCCGGGCTTTACGCATTCCAAGATGCCCGATGATGTGGGAGGCTTTCTTCAGTCCTACCTGGACATACAGCCCGAGCAGGTCATGGCAGCGGCAGCATCATATTTCGCTGAGATAGCGCAGGGGCATTTCCCTGATGCTGCTGCCGTCATGGCATCCTGCGGATCGTTCAGGCCCCGTGTACTCTTCACGATTTTTCTCCGCGGCATCATAAAGGCGCAGGAGCTTTTCCTTGCGAGCGCGGAGGGAGTGGCATGCTCTGGAAGAATACTTGAGCAGCTGCGCATGACCGCTGATAACGTAGCCATATTCAATCAGGGACCTCAGGCAGCTTTGGAGCAGCTGGCCCGAAACCTTATGCAGATAGACCACGATACGGGCGGGGGCTTCCGCCGTTTGTCGGGCGGGGACTAGGGGGCATGCACTTCGTTAACGCAAAGACAATCCTCACGCCCCACAGCATGAACATCTACCGCGGCTGTACGCACGGTTGCATTTACTGCGATTCACGAAGCCGCTGCTATCACTTTACGCACGATTTTGAGGACGTCGAGGTAAAGCAGAATGCTCCGGAGCTTCTGGAAGAGGCTTTGCGAAAAAAACGCAGGCACTGCATGATAGGTACGGGCTCGATGAGCGATCCTTATATTCCTGCTGAAAAAGAATTGCGTTTGACCCGCCGTTGCCTTGAGGTAATCGAGCGTCATAATTTTGGTGTGACGGTCCATACAAAATCGGATTTGCTTTTGCGCGATCTTGAGCTTCTTGAGCGTATAAACCGTACGTCCAAGGCCGTTGTCCAGATGACGCTGACTACTGCTGATGACGGGCTCTGCAAAATCCTTGAGCCTGGTGTTTGTCCGACCAGCCGCCGTGTCGAGGTCCTGTGCGAGTGCAGGAAGCTCGGCATTCCTACGGTTGTATGGCTGAGTCCCCTCCTGCCTTTCATAAATGATACGGAGGAGAATCTGGACGGCATTGTGGATTTTTGCGTCCGGGCCGGGGTGAAGGCCATCATTTGTTTTGGAATAGGCCTGACACTGCGTGAAGGAAACCGCGAGTATTTCTATGCCTGTCTTGAAAAGGCGGCGGCAAGGGACGGGCGTTTTTCCGGGATGAAAGGACGGTATATGCGGACGTTCGGCCTCAGCTACGAGGTAACAAGTCCTGACGGACAGCGGCTTATGGCCCGCCTCTCCCAGGCCTGCCGGAAGAGCGGTATGATGCTGGGTACGGACAGCATTTTTGCATGGATGGCTGATTTTCCTGAGAATCCGCTCCAGCCGGATTTGTTTGGTTTTTAGGAACGGGCTGGCTGTAGCTGACGGATTCTCGTTGAATCTTTCTCTTTTTTGTTTTACACTAGGTCGGGGTGTTTAAATGAGCGAATTCGTACGAAAGGTATCGCGGAAGATTTCCAAACTGTCCCCGGAGCAACTGGAGAGGGTTATTGATTCTGTCAACGGGGAAAACAAGACCCTCAGCTCCGCGCTGGAAAGCCTTTCTACGGGGCTTGTCCTGGTGGACGGGGACTTCAGCCTCATAAGGTCAAACAAAGCGGCTGAACGTCTTGTTCCTTTCAAGAAGAGGCTTTCCGGAGACAAGGCTGGGGAGGTTCCTCTCTGGGAGCTGGTGGATGACGAATATATCAGTTCCTTTCTGCACAAGTGCGCAGCCGGGGGCAAGACCAACGTCAGTGAGGAGTTTTCCGTGTCTGCCGGGGATAAAACCCGCTTCATCACGGTAAAGATTGTTCCCCTCGTGGAGAAGCAGGCGAACGAAGAGGGAAGCGCCTTTGACACGACCATTGCCGGGTCAGTCATAACGGTGGAGGACATCACCGAGCGCACCCAGCAGGAAGTCATGCTGCACCGCATGGAAAGTCTTGCTGGTCTGACAAATCTTGCAGCTTCCGTTGCCCATGAGATAAAAAACCCCCTTGGGGCAATAAGCATTCACATCCAGCTTTTGCAGAAGGCGGTAAAAAAATCCCGGGAAGGCGACGGTATGCTTCCCAAGGAAAAGTTCATGGAGGACTACCTTGCGGTCATAAACGAGGAAATAGATAACCTGAACAAGATTGTCGTTGATTTCCTCTTCGCTGTCCGTCCCCTGCAGGTGAACATGAGTCTGAGCAATCCGGATGCGCTGCTGGAAAAAATTGCGGGATTCTTCATGCCGGAATTTGAGTCTAAAGGAGTCGGCGTAGTACTGCGCCTGTGCAAGGCTTCGCCCCGCCTGCTGATTGACGAAAAGCTTTTCCGTGAACTGGTCATAAACCTTGCGCAGAATGCCCTTGCTGCGATAGAGGAACGTTTCGCCGCAGCTCCTGACGTGACGGAAGAGACTGGAACGCTTTTGCTCGAGTCCTGCGTGAAAGACAGTAAATATATCCTGAACATTGCGGATAACGGGGCGGGAATGGACGATAAAACGGCTTCCAAGATTTTTGAACCCTATTATACGACCAAGGCAACAGGTACCGGGCTGGGGCTTACGATGGTCTACAAAATCGTCAAGGAATTCAAAGGCGATATAGACGTGAAGTCCGTCAAGAACCATGGAACGGTATTCACGATAAGCCTGCCTGTTCCCCAGCGGGAGACGATGTTGCTTGAAGATAAAGCTGCCGGTGTCCGGCTTCTGGGCGGGGCGGGAACTGAACTGCCTATAGCCTAAACTCTTGTTATGTGCTAGTATGGGGCATTGAACCATACCATATTATCGAAGATATTGCAGGAGGCACAGCATGGATGCGCTTGAGAAGAAACTGAAGGAAAACGAGTATCCCGGACGGGGAATTGTCCTGGGCAGGTCGGAGGACGGCAAGTCGGCCGTCGCGGT